>JBAVOA010000337.1:0-3353 GCA_049691635.1 Aestuariivirga sp.
GTCTTTCCATACCCTTCCAATCGGGCTTGTGAACCCGCCCAAACGGCGCTACACGCCTAGTTTTGCTGCTTCTGCCACCTCCCCACGGGGATGGCAACTGTGGAGAGAGTTATGCGCATTACGATGATCGGATCGGGTTATGTGGGGCTGGTGTCTGGCGCCTGCCTTGCCGATTTTGGCCATGAGGTCACCTGCATCGACAGCAATGTTGAAAAGATTGAGGCCCTGAAGCGCGGCGAAATTCCAATCTACGAGCCCGGCCTGGATCAATTGGTAAAGGACAACGCGGCGGCGGCAAGGATTTTGTTTTCGACTGACCTCGCCGCTGCCGTAGGCAATTCCGACGTCGTCTTCATTGCGGTTGGAACTCCATCGCGCCGGGGTGATGGGCATGCCGATCTGTCCTACGTTTACACCGTAGCACGCGAGGTGGCTGTCGCACTTAAAGGTTTCACGGTCGTTGCCACCAAATCGACGGTGCCTTTGGGAACCGGCGACGAAGTGGAGCGCATTATCCACGAGGTCAATCCCAAAGCTGATGTCGCTGTGGTGTCCAATCCGGAATTCCTGCGCGAAGGTTCGGCGATCGGGGATTTCAAAAAACCTGACCGCATTGTGATAGGCCTCAGCGATGAGCGTGCCCGCGCCGTGATGACCGAGGTCTATCGGCCCCTCTATCTCAATCAGGCCCCGCTTTTGTTTACCGCAAGGCGCAGCGCGGAGCTCATCAAATACGCGGCCAATGCCTTTCTCGCGCTGAAGATCAGCTTCATCAACGAGGTCGCCGATCTCTGTGAGGTTACCGGAGTTGATGTGCAGGAGGTTTCTCGAGGCATTGGTCTCGATAACCGCATTGGCTCCAAATTCCTGCATGCCGGTCCTGGCTATGGCGGGTCGTGTTTTCCTAAGGATTCGCTTGCCCTGGTCAAAACCGCGCAAGACTACGGCAGCCCGCTCCGCCTGGTTGAGACGACCGTTGCCATCAATGACCAGCGCAAGCGCGGCATGGCCCGCAAGGTGGTCGCGGCCTGCGACGGAAATGTTCGTGGCAAGACGATCGGCATCCTGGGCCTCACCTTCAAGCCTAACACCGACGACATGCGTGAGGCCCCGTCTCTCTCCATAATCCAAGCCTTGCAGGACCAGGGCGCCAAGATCCGTGCCCATGATCCGGCTGGCATGATGGCCGCACGCACCATGCTCCATGACGTGCATTTTTCCGGCAACGCCTATGACGCGGCGGCAGGTGCCCACGCTCTTGTCATCGTCACCGAGTGGGACGCCTTCCGCGCCCTGGACTTTGGCAGACTGGCGGCAACCATGCAGGCCAGCACGCTTGTTGACCTCCGCAATGTCTACCGCCCCGAAGACGTAACCAGTCAGGGATTTGCCTATTTCAGCATTGGCCGGCCGACTTGCTCGGTCGCGTTGAGGCAGGCCGCCCAGTGAAATACCTTGTAACTGGCAGCGCTGGATTCATTGGTTTTCACCTGACCCAGCGCCTGCTTGACGAGGGGCACGAGGTCACTGGCTTTGACGCCATGACTCCCTACTATGATGTGGCGCTGAAGCAGTCTCGAAATGGGCTGCTGACCCGCCATCCCGGCTTTACATCCGTCTTTGGCCAGCTCGAAGATGCAGACTCATTGAACCGTGCTGCAGACTTCGCAAAACCCGACATCGTCGTTCATTTGGCAGCCCAGGCAGGTGTCCGCTACAGCCTGGAAAACCCCAGAGCATATATTGATTCCAACCTCATTGGCTCATGGAACGTGCTTGAGTTGGCGAAGAGGCTGAAACCACAGCATCTGTTGCTTGCCTCCACCAGCTCTGTTTATGGGGCCAATCCCAAGGTTCCCTTCGAGGAGACCGACAAGACCGATGAGCCGGTAAGTCTCTATGCGGCGACAAAAAAGGGAATGGAGGCCATGGCCCACGCCTATGCCAGCCTCTATGGGATACCAACGACCGCTTTCCGCTTTTTCACTGTCTACGGGCCTTGGGGCCGGCCTGATATGGCACTTTTCAAATTTACCGACGCCATTCTGAAGAGCCGTCCGATCGAGGTCTATGGTGAAGGTCAAATGGAGCGTGACTTCACCTATATCAGCGATTTGGTTGAGGCAATCATCCGCTTGATGCCATTGGCGCCAGAAAAGCCAGCAGTGCCTTTCCGTGTCGTCAATATTGGCGGCGGCCAGCCCATTGGCCTCATAACCTTCATCGGGACCCTAGAGAGGGTCCTTGGCAAACCAGCCATCCGAAAAATGTTGCCGATGCAACCAGGAGATATGCAGCGGACCTATGCGTCTCCCGAACTGCTGAAGCAGCTCACCGGATTTTGCCCGCAGACAGGCTTGGCACAGGGGATCAGCGCATTCGTGACCTGGTACAGGGATTACTATAAGGAATTATGACTGCGTGCGAGATGGTGGCATCCCGACTTTCCTTTTCCACCCAGATATTCATCGATAAGCTGCCGGAAGCTTGTAGGCCCGAAGCTTGGGAAGTCGCCGCTGTGGATGATAGACACGAGCAATTCGTGGAGACGCTTCATCGTTGCGAGACAGTCACCGCAATTCGAATGGTCGGCATAGTCGATGAGTTGTCCATGATAGGCGATATCGCCGTGGGTTAGTAGGCGCTGTTTCATGTCAGTCATGCAAAGCCCGCCTTCAATGGCCTGCATGTTACTGGCCATGGCCCTCTCGGCCGATACCAGCCGGGAGGTGGATGGCCGCCCGGTGCGCCCCGGGCTCTCGCCCTCGATCCTGGCTCGGCGGGTGCGGTGCTCGCGGCAAAGATCGCCTTCCCATTACCATCGACGAGGAGAGTTTGCAGGGCTGTCACCAAACGGTCCTCGATCTCGCCGATCTTGACCGGGCACCAGTGCTCACCACCGCCTTCTTCACGGCAAGGGAATACGTCGACAACCCAACATTGACAGCAACATTGGCGAGCTGTAACCCCGTCCGGCTAGTCCGCCTGGGAAGATCCAATTGGCAAACATTTACATTCATATAGAGATCAGAAAGCGAGAGCTTGAAGGCAAGTTTTTCCTCGGTTTGAAAGCTGCTTTGCGCGGGCATCACGTAATGCTCGGTTATCTCCACTCGCTCTTAAGCAAGGACCTGCTCATGCCGGGCATCTTCCATGACAAGAGTCTCACCCCCAGGCTGAAGAAGTTCGACCTTCTCCATGCTGCGCAGAACAATGGTCATGCATATACGAGCATTGACGAGGAACATGGACTGTTACAGAAGGACTACGGGATATTCGCAGGGCAACGTTACTCAGCAGAGACACTGGATCTTGCGAGCGCCGTCATGTTTTGGGGGCCCCATGATTATGAC
>JBAVOA010000338.1:0-6191 GCA_049691635.1 Aestuariivirga sp.
TTTTGTTGTCCGACATCGCAATGTCAACCCAGCGGCCCGCGCCTTCAACCTGCGCTGAATCAATGGCACCTGAAACCTTTGAGCGCTGGCTTCCCACATAATGGCTGGCGCCATTGATGATCATTTGTGGCGTATAGACATTTCTGTCGCCGCGCGATTTGGCATAATCGTACTGGCGCTGCGAATATTCACCGCCGCCAAGCGTGTCGCGCCAACCGAGATAATCCCAATAATCCACATGATAGGACAACGCCACAACGCCGGGCTGGCCCTTCAGCGATTTCAGATAGGCATCCGCTGGAGGGCATGACGAGCAGCCCTGGCTGGTAAACAATTCAACAATGACCGGGCGTCTGGCAGCCGCGAAAACGGGCCTTGCCAGAATCGAAGCGGCACCCAGGATCAAAGCATTCCGGCGTGTAAGCGAGTGTGTCATGCCCATAAGGTAACGCTGAACCACCTGTTTAGCCACTCACGAGCCGGTGAGACGCGTTCACAAACCCGTTTAGGTAAAGGCCGCGTAAATCACGCCGCCTTTGCCAGATTCCTTAACACATAAGGCATGATACCCCCGTTCATGAAGTAATCAAGCTCATCCAGTGTATCAATCCGGCATTGGACGGATATGACGAGAGCCGAGCCGTCGGCCCGTTGAATCTCGATCGACAGCTGTGAACGGGGTTTCAATCCTTCAGCCAGGCCGCTGATGGAAACCGTCTCATCCCCATTGAGGCCAAAAGTCTGCCAGCTCTCGCCTTCCTTGAATTGCAGGGGAACAACCCCCATGCCGATAAGATTGGAACGGTGAATGCGCTCAAAGCTTTGCGCGATCACGGCGCGAACCCCCAGCAGCTTCGTGCCTTTCGCGGCCCAGTCACGCGACGAGCCCGTGCCGTATTCACGGCCGGCAAAGATCACCAGCGGCGTTCCCGTTTCCTTGTATTTCATCGCCGCATCGTAAATCGGCATCTGCTCCGCGCTTGGATAATGCAAGGTGACTCCGCCTTCGACGCCGGGAACCATCTGGTTCTTGATGCGGATATTGGCAAAGGTGCCGCGCATCATCACCTCATGATGGCCGCGCCGGGCCCCGTAGGAATTGAAATCAATCTTCCCAACACCGTGGTCGCTCAGATATTGGCCTGCAGGAGAACTGGCCTTGATATCGCCGGCCGGGGAAATATGGTCCGTGGTGATCGAGTCGAGGAAAAGGCCGAGCACCCGCGCATCGGATACATTTTTAACCGGCGCCGGCGTCATGCTCATGCCCTCGAAATAGGGCGGGCTGGCCACATAGGTGCTCTTCCCATCCCAGGCATAGGTGAGCCCCTTGGTCACCTTGATCTTGCGCCACTCCGCATCGCCCTTGAACACGTCCTTGTACCGCTTGGCGAAGGCCTTGCGCGTCACATGCTTGCGCACGAAGTCTGCAACATCCTTCGCATTTGGCCAGATATCCTTGAGATAGACCGGATTACCTTTTTTGTCATGGCCAAGCGGATCCGTGGTGAGATTGACCTTGAGCGAGCCCGCCAGGGCATAGGCCACCACCAGCGGCGGCGAGGCCAGATAATTGGCCCGCACATCCGGATTGACCCGGCCCTCAAAGTTCCGGTTGCCCGAAAGCACGGCGGCCGCCACCAGGTCATTCTTCCTGATGGACTCCGAAATGTTTTCAGGCAGCGGACCCGAATTGCCGATACAGGTGGTGCAGCCATAGCCCACGAGATCAAATCCCAGCTTGTCCAGATCTTTCTGCAGGCCCGAGGACTTGAGATATTCAGTCACCACCTGGCTGCCCGGCGCCAGCGAGGTTTTCACCCATGGCTTCGAGGTAAGGCCCTTCTTGGCCGCGTTGCGCGCCAGCAGGCCCGCCGCCATCATCACCGAAGGGTTGGAGGTGTTGGTGCAGGACGTGATCGCCGCAATCACCACGTCGCCATGGCCCATGTCGAAATTCGCGTCCTCAACCTTGAAACGCGAAGACAGCTGCTCGGCCTTCTTGAATTCATCGGCCATGACCTTGGCAAAGCCCTGGGCCGAATCCGTCAGCGTCACCTTGTCCTGCGGCCGCTTCGGGCCCGCCATGGAAGGCACCACCGTTGCCAGATCAAGCGACAGGGTATCGGTGAAATCCGGATCAAGGGATTTGGGCGTCCAGAACATCTCCTGCGCCTTGGCGTATTTCTCCACAAGCGCCACTTGCGCCGCGGGCCTTGCCGTGCCCTTGAGGAAGGAAATTGTTTCCGCGTTTACCGGGAAGAAACCGCAGGTCGCGCCATATTCCGGCGCCATATTGGCGATGGTGGCCATGTCTTCCAGCGCCAGCGTGCCAAGGCCGGGGCCGTAGAACTCGACGAACTTGCCCACCACGCCCTTCTTGCGCAGCATTTGGGTAACGGTCAGCACGAGGTCCGTGGCCGTCGTGCCTTCCGGCAATTTGCCGTCAAGCCTGAAGCCGATGACCTCCGGAATGAGCATGGAAATGGGCTGGCCCAGCATGGCCGCTTCCGCCTCGATGCCGCCGACGCCCCAGCCCAGAACCGCAAGGCCGTTGATCATCGTGGTGTGGCTGTCGGTGCCCACCAGCGTATCGGGATAAGCCGTGGTGACAGTCTTGCCTTTGATCTTGTCGGTACGCGTCCAAACCGTCTTGGCGAGATATTCGAGGTTCACCTGATGGCAGATGCCGGTGCCCGGCGGCACCACGCGGAAATTGTCGAAAGCCCCTTGCCCCCACTTCAGGAAGGTATAGCGCTCGCCGTTGCGGCCATACTCCATCGCGACGTTTTTCTTGAACGCGCCCGTAGAGGCGAAATAATCCACCATCACCGAATGGTCGATGACGAGATCGACAGGCGCCAGCGGATTGATCTTGGTGGGGTCCTTTCCCAACGCCTTCATCGCGTCGCGCATCGCGGCCAAATCAACAACAGCGGGCACCCCGGTGAAATCCTGCATCAGCACGCGCGCCGGACGGAAGGCGATTTCCTTCTCGTCCTTGCCGCGGTTCTTCAGCCAGTCGGCGATGCCCTGGATGTCGGCCTTGGTCACGCTGCGCCCATCCTCATGGCGCAGCAGGTTTTCGAGCAGCACTTTCAGCGAATAGGGAAGTTTCGAGATGCCCTTGAGGCCATTTTTCTCGGCCGCCTTGAGGCTGAAATAGGTGTAGCTCTTGGAGCCTACCTTAAGCGTTTTACGCGATTTGAAACTGTCGAGGGAGGTAGCGGTCATGCTGGCTTTCCTGCGCTGGAATATCGAGGCTGGCTATAGGTCTAATTGCACTGCAACACAATTATAACAATTGAAATTCATCTAGGCCCGCCGTTCCACCATCATTTTCTTTATTTCAGCAATGGCTTTTGCTGGGCTTAATCCCTTGGGGCAGGCCTTGGCGCAATTCATGATGGTATGGCAGCGGTAGAGCTTGAACGGGTCCTCGAGCGTGTCGAGCCGGTCCTTCCGCGCCTCGTCGCGCGAGTCGATCAGCCAGCGATAGGCCTGCAGCAGCACGGCGGGGCCAAGATAGCGGTCGCCGTTCCACCAATAGGATGGACACGAGGTCGAACAGCAGGCACACAGAATGCATTCATACAGGCCATCAAGCAGCGCCCGGTCGTCGTGGGATTGCTTCCATTCTTTCTCCGGCGTGGGGCTGGTGGTCTTGAGCCACGGCTCGATGGAGCGGTGCTGGGCATAAAAGCGCGTGAGATCAGGCACCAGATCTTTCACCACCGGCATATGCGGCAGGGGGTAAATCCTGACCGCCCCCTTCACCTCGTCGCAAGCCTTGAGGCAGGCCAGCGTGTTGGTCCCGTCAATGTTCATCGCGCAGGATCCGCAAATCCCTTCCCGGCACGAGCGGCGGAACGTCAGCGTCGGGTCCTGCTCGTTCTTGATCTTGATGATGGCATCCAAAACCATCGGCCCGCAGGTGTCCATGTCCACATGGTAACTGTCCACCTGCGGATTTTTCCCGTCATCCGGGTTCCACCGGTAAATCCTGAATTCCCGCAGCGTCCCGCCAGCCGGCTTCGGCCAGACCTTTCCCGGCTGGACTTTCGAGTTCTGCGGAAGTGCAAATTCAACCATCTATTCCCCTCCCCCTTGTGGGGAGGGGTTAGGGGTGGGGGTCGCTCCGCAATAAACCATCATCAATACACCCTCGCTTTCGGCTTGATGTAGTCAATATCCTTCGACATGGTGAAATCATGCACCGGGCGGTAGCCGAGCTTCACCTTGCGCTTGGCCCCATCGGTCCAGCTCAGCGTGTGCTTCATCCAGCCCTTGTCATCGCGCTTAGGGAAATCCTCACGGGCGTGCGCGCCCCGGCTTTCCTGACGCGCCAAGGCACCCTCAACCGTCACCGCCGCCTGCACGATGAGATTGTCATATTCCAGCGTTTCGATGAGATCGCTGTTCCAGATCAGCGAACGGTCCGTCACCCGGATGTCATCGCTGGCTTTCCAGATATCGGCAATTCTGCTCACACCCTGCTTCAATGTCTCGCCGGTACGGAACACCGCCGCATCCTCCTGCATCGTCCGCTGCATGCGCAACCGCAACTCCGCCGTGGGCGAACCACCTGACGCGTTGCGGAAATGCTCGAGCCGCGCGATTGCCGCCTCGCCCGCATCCTTCTTCAAGGCCTTGTGGGCTGACCCGGGCTTCACATCTTCAATGCATTTCAGCCCCGCCGCCCGGCCGAACACCACCAGATCAATCAACGAATTTGAACCCAGCCGGTTTGCTCCGTGTACGGACACACAGGCCGCCTCGCCCACCGCCAGCAGGCCCGCCACCACCTTCTCGGGATTCTTGGTATCCCCCGCCAGCGCCTCGCCATGATAATTCGTGGGGATGCCGCCCATGTTGTAATGCACCGTGGGCAGGATCGGAATGGGTTCGCGCGTCAGGTCAACGCCCGCGAAAATCTTGGCTGATTCCGAAATGCCCGGCAGCCGCTCGTGCAGCACCGCCGGGTCCAGATGCTCAAGATGCAGATGGATGTGATCCTTCAAAGGCCCGACGCCCCGGCCCTCGCGGATTTCAATGGTCATCGAGCGCGACACCACATCGCGCGACGCCAGGTCCTTGGCCGATGGCGCATAGCGTTCCATGAAACGCTCGCCTTCCGAATTGGTAAGATAGCCGCCCTCGCCGCGGGCACCTTCGGTAATCAGGCAACCCGCGCCATAAATGCCCGTGGGATGGAACTGCACAAACTCCATGTCCTGCAGCGGCAGGCCGGCGCGCAGCACCATGGCATTGCCGTCACCGGTGCAGGTGTGGGCCGATGTGGCCGTGAAATAGGCCCGGCCATAGCCGCCCGTGGCCAAAATGGTCTTGTGCGCCCGGAACCGGTGAATGGTGCCGTCCTCCATCGACAGCGCCATAACGCCCCGGCACACGCCGTCTTCCATGATCAGGTCGAGGGCGAAATACTCGATGAAGAATTCCGTCTCGTAACGCAGCGACTGGCCATAAAGCGTATGCAGCATGGCGTGCCCCGTGCGGTCAGCCGCCGCACAGGTGCGCTGCGCCGGCGGGCCCTCGCCGAAATTCTGCATCATGCCGCCGAAAGGCCGCTGGTAAATCCTGCCGTCTTCCGTGCGCGAAAACGGCATGCCGAAATGTTCAAGCTCATAGACGGCGGTAGGCGCCTGGCGGCAGAGATATTCAATGGCGTCCTGGTCGCCCAGCCAGTCGGCGCCTTTCACCGTGTCATACATGTGCCAGCGCCAGTCGTCGGGCCCCATGTTGGCAAGCGAAGCCGCAATGCCGCCCTGGGCTGCCACCGTATGCGAGCGCGTGGGGAAAACCTTCGAGATGCAGGCGGTCTTCAGTCCGGCTTGGGAAGCGCCAAGCGTCGCGCGAAGTCCGGCCCCGCCAGCACCCACGACGACCACATCAAAGGTATGATCGGTAATTGGATAGGATGCGTTGGCGGCCATCAGCTTGCAAAACTCATTCTGTAAAGCGCGTAAAACGCCGCCACGGCCATGGCCCCGCAGAAGATCCTGTTGAGCAGCAGGCCGGCCCGCAGTGTGCCTGGCGTCTGGACATAGTCCTCAAGCACCATCTCCATGCCAAGGCGCATATGCCACGGGATGGAGACAAACGAGAGCACCAGCAGGATCGCGTTGAGCGGATATTGAAGGCTTGCCACCACGTCGGACCGTGTTGCTCCC
>JBAVOA010000339.1:0-1529 GCA_049691635.1 Aestuariivirga sp.
GCCATGGGCATCATACCAGGCCAGCAGCTTTTCCGACAAATCTTCGTGAAGCCCTTGTTCCGCCATTGTCTTCGATCAACACTCGCATCAAACAGAATTGGCCTTATATAGACGCGAGATGGAACGGCTCGACAAGCATTTTGAGAAACTCACCAAGGCAAGCTTTGCCCGCTATGGCTTTGCCTATGGCGAGCTTCTGGCGCGCTGGCCCGAAATTGTGGGCGAAGGTCTGGCCCGGCACAGCCAGCCGGAGCGAATCAAATGGCCACGGGGGGCAGGCGAAACCGCGCAAAAGCTTGGCGGCACCCTGGTCATCCGGGCTGAGCCCGGGCGCGGCCTCGACCTGCAATACCAGAGCCACCAGATCATCGAGCGGATCAATCAATTCTACGGCTATGGCGCGGTGACTTCCGTCAAGATCATGCAAGGCCATGTCAGCACGGCCAAACAATTGAAAAATAAAGCTAATTCATTGAACGTCGAAACTGAGAGGACGCTTGCGGCACAGCTTGAACCGATTGCGGATGACAAACTGAAGCAGGCCCTGCAACGGCTCGGCGCCGGGGCGCTCGCAAACAAGCCGAGTTCTCCACAAGACAAATAATAATTGGTTCCAACCCCCAACATCTAGTAGGTAGCTCCCATGATTAAACTCAATAAACGTGACGTCTTGTTCGGTTCGGCGGCTTTGGCGGGCATGCTCCTTGGCGCGAGGCCTTCGCTGGCGGAGGATCTGACGGGTCTCAATGATGCGCCGGCTTTTGGCGAAATGACCTTGGGCCCTGATACGGCCAAGGTGACGGTGATCGAATACGCCTCGGCCACCTGCCCCCATTGTGCCGCCTTTTATAACGACACCTTCGGGACGCTGAAAAAAGAATATATCGACACGGGCAAGATCAAGTTCGTGTTCCGCGAGTTTCCGCACCAGGACGCGGCCCTTGCCGCCTTCATGCTGGCGCGCTGCGCGCCAAAGGACAAGTATTTTCCGCTGATTGACGTTTTCTTCACGACGCAACCGGAATGGACCCAGGATCCACTCGCCGGGCTTAACAAGATCGCGCAGCAGGCGGGCTTCACCAAAGAGAGCTTTGACGCCTGCATGAAGAACGAGACAGTGGCCAAGGACATTCTGGCGGTGCGCAAGAAAGCCGAGGGCTTTGGCGTCACCGGCATCCCGACATTCTTTGTGAATGGCGCGAGATTTGAAGGCGAGACAACGATTGAGGCCTTCCGGGCGAAGATTGATCCGCTTCTCCTGTGAGAAGGACTTAGGGCTGGGGCTTGGGGCAATATGAAGTTTACGCGGTTACGGCTTTCCGGATTCAAGTCATTTGTTGAGCCGACTGATCTCCTGATTGAGCCGGGCCTGACCGGCGTGGTTGGGCCCAACGGTTGCGGCAAATCAAACCTGCTTGAGGCGTTGCGCTGGGTGATGGGCGAAAGCTCCTACAAGTCGATGCGCGGCTCCGGCATGGACGACGTGATTTTTTCCGGCACCACGCAGCGGCCTTCGCGCATCATGGCGG
>JBAVOA010000340.1:0-3403 GCA_049691635.1 Aestuariivirga sp.
TGAGCTCGTCATGGCATTTGAAGAAGAGTTCGCCATCGAAATTCCTGATGACGCAGCTGAAACTATCCAGACCGTTGGCGATGCCGTGAAGTTCATTGAGAAAGCAGCCGCCTGAGTATTTGCCCCAGAAGTGCGGGGCACAGTTCAATTGCGCGGGGGCAGGGGCATGATGTGCACCGGCTCCCGCGTTTACATGTGAGGGGGAGCGCATGCGTCGCGTCGTAGTCACTGGTTTGGGAATCGTAACGCCCCTTGCCACTGGTGTTGAAGAAACGTGGGAACGCATGCTGGCATGCGCCTCCGGTGCTGGCCCGATCACCAAGTTTGATGCCAGTGACCTGCCGTGCCGCATTGCCTTTGAAGTTAAGCGTGGCGATGGCAGCAACGGCACCCTGAATCTCGATCAGTGGCTGGACGGCAAGGAGCAGCGCCGTAACGACGACTTCATCCAGTATGCCATGATTGCGGCCCAGCAGGCGTTCAAGGATTCCGGCTACGAAATCAAGACGCCGGACCAGCAATACCGCACCGGCGTGCTGGTCGGTTCCGGCATAGGCGGCCTTCCCAGCATCGAGGAAACCACCATCCTCATGCATGAAAAGGGCCCCCGCCGCATTAGCCCGTTTTTCATTCCCGGGTCCCTGATTAACCTGGCTTCCGGCCAGATATCCATTGCCCATGGCCTCAAGGGTCCAAATCACGCGGTAGTCACCGCCTGTTCATCGGGAACTCATGCCATTGGCGATGCGGCCCGGCTGATTGCCCTTGATGATGCCGACGTGATGGTTGCCGGAGGAGCTGAATCCTGTATCAACCGTTTGGGTATTGCGGGCTTTGCTGCCTGCAAGGCGCTCTCCACCAATTTCAACGACACACCCACCAAGGCATCCCGCCCCTATGA
The DNA here is from genome assembly GCA_049691635.1 of Aestuariivirga sp. GTDB lineage: Bacteria > Pseudomonadota > Alphaproteobacteria > Rhizobiales > Aestuariivirgaceae > Aestuariivirga. The sequence goes on from JBAVOA010000340.1 coordinate 902, forward strand.
CAAGGACCGCGATGGCTTTGTCATGGGTGAAGGCGCTGGCATGCTCATTCTGGAAGAGCTGGAACATGCCAAGGCGAGGGGGGCGAGGATCTATGCCGAAATCGTGGGCTACGGCTTGTCCGGCGATGCCTATCACATCACTTCCCCGCCGGAGGATGGCGACGGAGCTTTCCGCTGCATGAAGGCTGCACTGAAGCGGGCGGGGATCGCACCAACCGAGATTGATTACGTCAACGCCCATGGCACATCCACGCCCGTGGGCGATGAAATTGAGCTGCGCGCCGTTGAGCGCATCATGGATGGCAAGGTTGAGCGCCTGTCCATGTCCTCCACCAAGTCCTCCACCGGCCATTTGCTGGGTGCCGCGGGGGCCGTGGAAGCCATATTCTCAATTCTGGCGATCCGCGACAATGTGTGTCCGCCGACCTTAAATTTGGACAATCCGTCGGTTGCCACGAAGATTGATCTGGTTCCGCTTCGGCCAAGAAAGAAAGAGATCAACATAGTTCTGTCCAATTCTTTTGGTTTTGGTGGTACGAACGCATCAATCGTCATGCGCCGCTATGCGGACTGACCCCTGAGGAGGGCAAGATTTGGCTCAACGCGCAGAACCAATGCGGGTCCCGGATCCGGTCATAAGTAAGGCGCGGAGGTCAGCATTTGCGCGCGTGGTGCGCTCTTTGCTCTTGCTGGGTGTGGTCACTGCGGTCGTGGCTGGTGGTGTATTGGCCGTGGCCTACATGAAATTCACCGCCAGCGGCCCCCTTGTGGCCAGCAAGATCCATATCGTGGAGCAGGGCCTTAAGCGTGCTGAAATCGGTGCGCAACTGGAGGATGCGGGCATTGTGAGCAGTGCTGCTGTCTTTACCGCCGCGGCCTATGTAAACGGCGCCCTCGGTGGCCATCTCAAAGCCGGTGAATACGAATTTCCGGCGAAAGCCAGCATTGACCAGGTTCTGTCCATTATCAGCAGCGGGCGCGCCGTGACCTATAAGATCACCATTCCCGAAGGCTGGACGACGCAAATGGCGGTGGCGCGGGTCGCAGAAAATGATGTGCTGACCGGAGATATCGCTTCCGTGCCGGTCGAAGGTGCGATCATGCCGGAGACCTATGTGTTCCGCCGCGGTCTGACGCGGCAAAAGATGCTGGACGATATGCAGGCCGCTCAAAGCAAATTGCTGGATGAAGCCTGGCAAGGCCGCGCTCCGACCAGCACGTTGAAGAGCAAGGAAGAAGCCGTCATTCTTGCCTCCATCGTCGAGAAGGAAACGGCGATCCCCGAAGAGCGGCCGCTTATTGCCTCGGTGTTTCTCAATCGTCTGACGCAGGGCATTCGGCTGCAATCTGACCCCACAACCATCTATGGTTTAGTCGGTGGCAAGGGCAAGCTGGATCGTGGATTAACCAGGGACGATCTGGCCTCCGATACGGCCTACAATACTTACATAATCGATGGCCTGCCGCCAGGCCCCATCGCCAATCCCGGCAAGGCTTCGCTTGTCGCCGTGCTCAATCCGCCTGACACGGGTTATCTTTATTTTGTGGCCGATGGCACCGGCGGTCACGCTTTTGCCAAAACGCTTGATGAACACAACGCTAATGTCGCCAAATGGCGCGCCCTGGAAGGGGCCCAGGCCACTCCGCAAACGACCGTTGCCTCAACTAATGCGGTGGCTGATGGTCTGCCCGTTCCCGCCACGCCGAAGGTTGTTGTTGCGGATACGAAACCCGCAGATCCCGCCAAGCCTGAAGAAGCCGCTGCAGCGAAGCCTGAACAGTCGGCCGCTGTGAAGCCTCCAACCAAACCCGCCCCATTGGCGGTTACTTCGCTGGAACCCGGAACCTGGGTCATGGTTGAAAATCAGCGTGTGCCCATTCCGAAGCAGAAGCCCAGGAAGTAGAAGGCCTTTCTTTTATTTCACATATTTGCGCCAGTTGTGCTCTTCCTTGAAGCCCAGAACCTCACGGATCTTGCGGTTTGACAACGGCGCTTCCTGGCCAATGAGAGGGCGTCTCAGTGACGTGTTCGGGCACCAGCGCTTGAGGAATTCAGCCGTATCCTCTTTCGCCGTGATGGTATCATTCACCGCATTGAAAACCTGATATCCCATTCCATCCTTCCCGATGCACAGATGAACGATCTGGCCAAGGTCGCGCGCATCGATATAGCTCCAGGCATTGCGCTTGCGTGACGGCGGATCGGCCATGAAACCTGGGAACTTGTCATATTCATGGGGCTCAATCACATTGCCAATCCGCAACGCATAGATATCTGCATTGTAGCGCATGGCGAAAGCCCGGGCGGTTTTCTCATTCAGCACCTTGGACAAGCCGTAACTGTCCATGGGGTCGCTGTCGTAGTCCTCTTCCAGGGGAAAATGATGGTAGTCTTTGTCGCCTTCGGCAAAACATACGCCATAGGTTGTCTCGCTTGAAGCGATAACGACTTTGCGGATGCCAAGCTTCACCGCAGCCTCGATCACATTATAGGTGCTCACG
>JBAVOA010000341.1:0-6770 GCA_049691635.1 Aestuariivirga sp.
ATTTGTTGCTGAATTATCATATTTATTTTCTGAGCTTGACTCACTCCTCGAGTTGATGCAACATTTTTTTGGACGCTAAAATAAATCAATAATCGTCCATCGGCCAGCATTTGCGAGTTCCAGAAAAACTGGAGTATGGGAGCGTCCCGTGAGTTGCCTGGTGATGAGGAGGACTTTAGGAATGAAGCGTAATATCTTAACCTTGATGGCCGGTGCCCTGATGCTCGGCATGTCATCCATGTCGGCCATGGCGGCTGGCAAAACCATCGCTGTATCCTGGAAGACCTTCCAGGAAGAGCGTTGGAAGACCGACGAAGCTGCAATCAAGGCCGTTGTTGAGGCAGCCGGCGATACCTACATCTCGACCGACGCCCAGGGCTCGGCCCAGAAACAGGCTGCCGATATTGAAGGCCTGATCTCGCAGAAGGTTGATGTGATCATGGTTGTCGCTTTCGACAGCGATGCCATTCTCCCATCCTTCAAGGCCGCATCTGATGCTGGCGTGAAGATGCTGTCCTATGACGTGCTCGTCGAAGATCCAAATGCACTCTATGTGACCTTCGACAATGTTGGGGTCGGCCGTCTGATGGCCAAGGAAATCCTGAAAGCCAAGCCGGAAGGCAACTATGCCTTCATCAAGGGCGACAAGGGCGACCCGAATGCAACCTTCCTGTTCGAAGGCATCATGGAAGTTCTCAAGGAGAACATGGATGGTGGCAAGATCAAGAATGTCTGCGAAACCTTCACCGATGGCTGGAAGCCGGACAATGCCCAGAAGAACATGGAGCAATGCCTGACCTCGACCGGCAACAAGGTGGATGCGGTTGTGTCTGAAAATGACGGCATGGCCTCGGGCGTCGTGGCAGCTCTCGATGCGCAAGGCATGGCTGGTTCCGTTCCGGTATCCGGTCAGGACGGCGACAAGGCCGCTCTGAACCGCGTTGCCCTCGGCACCCAGACCGTCTCGGTATGGAAAGATGCCCGGGCTCTTGGCAAGGTCGCAGCTGAAGCAGCTGTCGCCATCGCTGAAGGCACTGATCCGACCACGCTGGCTGGCGCTTCGAAGTTCGCCGGCGGCAAGAACAAGGTTGAAGTCAACGCCATTCTCCTGGCGCCAAACCCAATAACCAAGGCCACCCTTGGAGATGTGATCGGCGCTGGCTGGATTTCCAAGGAAGAAGCCTGTGCGGGCGTCAAGGCCGGCACGGTTGATGCCTGCAACTAAGCCAAAAAATATTTGACAGAATACTCCCGCACCACCTTCCAAGGTGGTGCGGTTTTTGTTTAAGGTAGAGGCATGGGAGCGCTCAATGAGGCGCTTGTGGGGAGGCACGTATGACCAGCACCAGCAGCCAGAATCCGGCTACGACAGACGATGGTCCGATTAAGCAATTCTTGCGTGCCACGGAAATCGATACCCGCATGCTGGGCATGATCGCGGCGTTGCTGGTGATCTGGGTTGGATTTGACATCTATAGCGGCATTCTCCGGCCCGGTGAAGGCGTGTTTGGCGGATCCTTTTTGTGGCCCCGCAATTTGTGGATATTGCTTGTGCAAACCTCCACCATTGCGGTGATGACGACGGGCATGGTGCTGGTGATCGTCATGCGTCAGATTGATCTCTCGGTTGGATCAATGCTCAGTTTGGTTGCTGTCGCGACCGGTGTTTTGCAGGTGTACCACCTGGGGCCGATGCTCGGTGTGGGCCATCCTGCCATCTGGATCATCGCCGTTGTATTTGCGCTGGTTCTCGGGGCGCTGATCGGTCTTTTCAATGGATTCCTCATCGCCTATGCGCGGATTCCTTCCTTCATTGTGACGCTCGGAGGCCTCATTGCCTATGGCGGCACGGCCTTTCTGATTGCCAGTGGCGTGACAGTGGCCCCGATGGACAAGACCTTCAAACTGATTGGCGGCAATGGCCCCCTGGCTTCGATCGGGCCGTTCTGGAGCTGGGTTCTTGGCATCGCTGCCTGCGTCGCCATCGCTTTGGCCATTCTGAACGGCCGCAGGCAGCGTATCCGTTTCAACTTTCCCCTGCGGCCGGTCTGGGCTGAGTATCTCATCGGCATTGTTGGCAGCATCGTCGTGCTGGGCACCACGGCCATAGTGAACGCCTATCCATGGCCGCAGAAGGTGGCGGAGCAATATGCGCTCGAAAACAAAATCCCGATCCCCCCCGGCATTGAAAACAAGGATGGTTCGGCCATCTGCATGGCGGGTGATCAGGTCGTGCGCTGCGTGGAGGGTCTGAGCTACCAGACCGGCTATCCCATTCCCGTGCTGATTGCGCTGTCAGTGGGCTTCGTCATGACCTTCATTGCCACACGCACACGCTTTGGCCGCTACATTTTCGCAACGGGCGGGAATCCGGAAGCCGCCGAGCTTGCCGGTATCAACACCAAACGCCTGACAGTCATGGTTTTTACGCTCATGGGTGGATTGGTCGGCATCTCGGCCGTCATCGCTTCGGCTCGCCTGGACGCAGCCACCACCGCTCTCGGCACCCTCAGTGAACTCTACGTGATTGCCGCGGCCGTCATCGGCGGAACCTCGCTTGCTGGCGGCATTGGGACGATTTATGGCGCAATTCTCGGCGCCCTCCTGATGCAATCCCTGCAATCGGGCATGACGCTGCTGAACTTTGAATCGGCCTATAAGGATATCGTTGTCGGCACGGTTCTGGTTTTTGCGGTCTTTGTCGATCAGATTTATCGTCGGCGTGTAAAGTAAGGGGAGGCGGAAATGGCAAAGAAAACTGTAAAACCCGCAAAGGCTGCTTCTGCCGACCGCGGAGCACCACTCGTCGAGATGCGCGACATTTCCATCGCCTTCGGCGGCATCAAGGCGGTGGATCATGCCGACCTCATGCTTTACCCCGGCGAGGTTGTGGGTGTGCTGGGCCACAATGGCGCGGGAAAATCGACGCTCATCAAAATCCTGTCCGGCGCCTACAAGCGCGACCATGGGCAGATATTTGTCAATGGCGCCGAGGTGATCATTGGCAATCCACGCGATGCCAAGGCTCTTGGCATCGAGACGATTTACCAGACCCTGGCGCTTGCCGACAATGTGGACGCCGCCGCAAATCTCTATCTCGGCCGCGAACTCCGCACCAAATTCGGAACCCTGGATGACGTGGCGATGGAAGCCGAAGCCCGCAAGGTCATGGGGCGGCTCAACCCGAATTTCCGCCGCTTCAAGGAGCCGGTGATGAAGTTGTCCGGTGGCCAGCGCCAGTCGGTTGCCATTGCGCGCGCCATCCACTTCAATGCCCGCATCCTGATCATGGATGAGCCGACGGCAGCCCTTGGCCCCCAGGAAACCGCCCAGGTTGGCGAACTCATCAAGCAGCTGAAGGCCGAAGGCATCGGCATCTTCCTGATCAGCCATGACCTGCACGACGTCTTCGATCTTGCCGACCGTATTTCGGTCATGAAGAATGGCCGGGTTGTCGGAACGGCCAATGTCAAGGACGTGACAAAGGACGAGGTGCTCGGCATGATCATCGCGGGAAAATGCCCCAAGGGCGCCGTTCCGGGTCCCGGTGCCCTGCGCGAAGAGGCGGCCTAGACCAGCATCGCGTGCTGCAGCAGGATGATGGTTTTTGCATCCACGATGTCCCCGGAGGCGATCATCCCATAGGCTTCCTTGAGCGGGAGTTCGATGACTTCGATATCCTCTCCCTCTGCCGCAACGCCGCCGCCATCGCCGTTCCTGTCTTCCGGTGAATAGGTGCCGATGAATAAGCTCACCCGTTCGGTGAGGGCACCTGGGCTCATGAACACATCGGCGACCTGCCGCAAATCGTGCAAGCGGACGCCAATCTCCTCTTCGGCCTCTCTTATCGCACAGGTCTGCGCATCGTCTCCGTCAAGCAGCCCGGCGCAGACTTCAATCATCGCACCGGTATAGCCTGCAACGAATGCGGCAATGCGCATCTGCCTGACGAGCAGGACAGTCTTGCGCTTGGGATCATGGGCAAGCACCGCTGCAGCGTGGCCGTGATCATTTACTTCGCGCACCAGCGTTTCAGTCCGGCCGTCGCGCCGCGTGTAGTTCAGCGTCACCTTTGTAAGGGTGGACCAGAACCTGGAGATGATCTCCTGCGCCAGGATTTCGACCTTGTAGGCTCTATCCATTTTTGTCTCTGCCCGTGCTCCGAATGGCGGCCATGACGGCCCTGGTCTCTTCCAGTTCTGGCAGCGCCTCGACCGTCACCGAAAGGCGCCTGCGCCAGTTGGGTTTTTCCTTGTCGGTCCCGGGCACATTGAGGGGTTCCGTTTCCTGCGACAGATCATCCGCCTGTATCAGCATGATCGCGCAAGGGGCCTTGGCCACAAAGGCGTGTGCATCGGCAAGGAGATCACCGCTATTGACACCCGCTTCAGCTATCGCATTCTCAAGTTTTGAAATTTCCAGGGAGCTCGCACGCGCGCGCCATCCCTTGAACGGTGCCAGATCATGGGAAGAAAGGCAGGCTACCGCCTGCGCGGGATAGCTTTGGGGCGGTTGAAAGCGCCTCTCGTCCTGCTCGAACCAGAGAACCCGGTAAGACAATATCCTGGCCGCCGCGAGGGTCTCTCTGAGCCCGTCTGGAACAGTGCCAAGATCTTCGCCGATCACCGCACATTTGGCCCGCACACTTTCGGCTGCCGTCACAGCGAGAAGCTTGTCGAGGGGCATTTTGACATAGGCGCCATCCATTCCCGTGGCACCGCGAGGCACCCAGAACTGCCGGGCGAGACCGAGGACATGGTCAATGCGCAAGACTTTGGCGTGCCGCATGTTGGCACGCAGGATCTCTGCAAAGGGTTCATATTCCAAACGCGCCAACTCCAGCGGATTAAAGGGTGGAAGATTCCAGACCTGGCCGTCCTTGGAAAAGGGGTCCGGCGGTGCGCCTATTGAAACGCCCGTGGCAAAGAGTTCGGGTCTGGCCCACACTTCCCCCCCTTCATAGGCACATCCCAGCGCGAGGTCAGCATAGATGCCGAGTTCCAGTCCAGCTTTCTCTGCCCGCAATGCGGCCGCTGCCAGTTGCTCATCGGCGAGCCATTGCAGCCATTGGGAGTATCTGTGGCGCCTTGGATCCTTTCTTGCTTCAAAACGGGCATGGTCTCGCAAGGCGCTGCCGCCACATGCGATGAAGGATTCGAATTCCTTGCTTGAACCGAACTGTTCAAAGAGCGAAAACAGGGCTTCATCCTTGATGCGCCAAACCGCGTCATAATCCACATAACTCGCCTCGCGTAACCGCGACAATGCGAAGTCATGTCCCTTCGACCGCGCCGGAGATCCGAACTTTTCTCTTGCGCCATTGACATCAATATAGATGGGATCGATGAAACGGCGGTCCGAAGGCTGGTAGGGGCTCACGCGGCTTCGGTCGTCCGGAAACATCTGGTGCAGGGGATTTATGCCCGCAAGCGACCCACCCAATCTGGACGACGTTTCACAGAACCTCGCCAGCGTTTCAAAATCACCGATACCATCGTCCCCTTGATGGCGAAGGGCGTAGAGATGGGATGTCAGGCCGGTGAGACGCTTTCCGTGGTTGAGGGCTTCCGGCCAATAGCAGCGCGTCGAAGTGGCGGCAGCACTATCCTGTTGCTTGGCTGCAAATGCTCTTAGGGACTCGAACGCCTCCCCGGGTGTTGCAATGGGTAGGGACATGGCAGAAAGCAACGCCCTCTTGGTGCCGATGCTGACCAGATGGTGGCTCCCGTTGACTTCCCACCATTCGTTCTGGATACCAGCCGCCATAGCCAAGTCATTGATGAGGAGATCATCTGGCGAGGATGATCTCTTTCGTTCATCAAATACTTCCATTAGCGTCGTGACAGATCGCCCTTCGCAGATGAGTTCCGCCTTATTCCAGCGATAACCCGTTTGTGCTGGCGGCAGCGGAACAAGCACACTTTCCTGACCCCGGTTAAACCAGACGAGCAAACGTGCGGCAACATCAGGGCTGCTCAGGATGATGCCAAATGTGGCGATCAAGGGTTCAGACCAATCCAGCATGCCCCCATTTGCCGACAGCCATTGAATGTCAGGATGCATGCGAGATCCGGCGATCTGGCCGGTCAGAAAACGATCAGCAAAATAGGCGGCATGGCCGATACGGAACATGGCCAATTCCGCCACATGCTGAATGAGAGCCTGATCAGCTTTGCTCCAGTCAAGCCAGGTGATTTCGTTGTCCTGTGCATAGGCATTATTGTTGCCCCGCTGGCTGCGGCCGAATTCATCGCCCGCTGTCAGCATCGGCGTCCCGCGCGAAAGGAAGAGGGTAGCCAGCAGGGCCCTTACATCCTGGCCGGGAGTTGCGGAAATCCAGCAGGGCTCCTGTGAATTGCCATCCCTGTTGCCTTCGCCATTGGCAGAATTGTCCTTGTGGCTGTTGCTGACAAAATCACGAAGTGTAAAGCCGTCATGGGCGGCCAGGTAGTTTATGCTGGCCGAAGGTTTGCGGCTGTCCCGTTCAAATATGTCCGATGAGCCTGTCAGGCGCGTGGCAAAGCTCGCCAAGGCGCCCGCATCCCCGCGCCAGAAATGCCGGAGGTCATCGCGGTAACGGTCATTCCACTCATGCCACGAGCCTGGAAAATTTCCGAGCTGATAGCCGCCAGGACCCACATCCCACGGTTCCGCGATATGGATGAGAGGGCCAAGCAGCGGGTCCTGCTCAATGGCCCGAAGCAGGGGTGCCTTGCCATCAAAACCATTGTCTCCACGTCCCATCACCGTCGCCAGATCGTAGCGAAATC
>JBAVOA010000342.1:0-10249 GCA_049691635.1 Aestuariivirga sp.
AAGTTGAGCAGCCAGAAGGGCAGCGCCATGTTGTCCGGCGTGATGACCTCGGAAATGCCCTTGAAGGAGGAGGCATATTCGCGGTGCACGTCGAGCAGCAGGATGTGGGCCTGCGGGTTCTTTTCGAGGATGCGGCGCAGGATGAGCGCCACGGTGCAGGACTTGCCGGTGCCGGTGGTGCCGAGCACGGCGAAATGTTTGCCCAGCATTTCGTCAATCTTGATCATCGCCGGAATGGAGGGATCCTGTTGGATGTGGCCGACGCGAATGGAGGATTCGGAATCGCAGGCATAAGCTTTGGAAAGCTCGCTGCGGCTGGCGCGGTAAACCGTGTCGCCAAGAGAGGGATACGAGGAAATGCCGCGGCGGAAGGACTTGGGCCTGCCGTTCTCGTCCTTGGGCAGTTCGCCGATAAATTCGACTTCAACGATGCGCAGTTCATGCTCGCCCTTGGCGTGGGATGGCATGGGCGAACTCAGGGCTGACACCAGCGCCAGGGAAATGGAGGTGGCGCAATCGACCTTCAGCAGGGTTCCGATTTCCGGGCTGCGCTCGGCATCAATGTTAATGCGTTCTTCCACATCAAGCAGGATGATGGCATGGGCGCCGGTGACGGCCACGATGCGCCCCACGCGCGCGATGGGCTCGAGCATGGGTTCCGCTTGATCCTTTGCCAGTGCGTTTGAACGGTTCATTGACTCATGATCCCTTAATGAAGACTGTGTTCGGGGCCGGCTTCGGACGTGAGGTCCGGAGCTGCCATGGGAAGACTTACGGTGACGCGGGTGCCTTCACCTTTTTTCGATTCAATCTGCAGGTCGCCGCCATGGAGGCGGGCCAGCGCATAGGCGATCGGCAAGCCAAGGCCGGTGCCTTCATGGCGCTTGTTGAAGCCCGCATCGACCTGGCCGAACGGGCTCATCGCAGTTTCGATTTCAGCCATCGACATGCCCATGCCGGTGTCACTGATGCTAATGCTGGCAAATTGTTCGGCGCGTATGCCGACGTCCACACGGATGCGGCCTTTGGCCGGGGTGAACTTTACCGCGTTGCCCAGAAGGTTGATCAGGATCTGCTTGAGGCGGAGCGGGTCGGCCATCAGGTCGGGCAAATTGGGGGCGACGAAGGTTTCCACGAGAATGTCTTTTTCGCGTGCCTTGGCCTCGACGATGACGAGGCAGGATTCAAGGATAAGCTTGATGCTGACCGGCTCCAGATCAACGGACAGCTTGCCTGCCTGGATCTTGGAGACGTCGAGAATGCCGTTGATAAGGGCCAACAGATGTTCGGCGGCCTGTTTGATATAGGCGGAATACTGCTCGATCTTTTCAGGACCAGACACCGTCTTGGTGGCCAGCATGTCGGAAAAGCCAATGATGGCATTGAGTGGTGTTCTCAGTTCATGGCTCATGTTGGCAATAAATTCAGATTTGGCCTTGGAGGCCAATTCGGCGTCAACCTTGGCTGCGGTGAGGGCAGCGGACTGTTTCTGGCGGGTAACGGCCTGGCCAAAATGCTCGGCGTATTCGCCAATCAGCGAGCCGTCCTTGAACCAGCGATTTCCAAATGTACGCATATTATTCCTGTCCCGACCATTATAGGTAGCCGTCATAGTCTCAATTAGTAGTTAACGATTGATGGCCAATTGGACGGGATTCATTTGCTTTACGTGAGGTCTGAAGCTGTTAAGATGGCACCAACGCAATGATTAAAAGATGGTTACTGAGCTTCGGGGCAACCCGTCGAGAACAGGCCGTCTGGAAGGCTTAACGTGGACGCGACCAGCGGAGCGGGAAATTCCCGTGGCAGGCGCAGATTTGGGTTGCACGGCAGCAGGGGACGGCCAAAGGACCGGCCGGAACCTGAAGTTGCAACCCTTCCCGGGGGCTCCAAAGGGGCTGCATATTATGGCGCGTTGGACTTGGGCACCAATAATTGCAGGCTTTTGATCGCCGCTCCGGCGCAACACGGATTTCACGTGAGGGATGCTTTTTCGCGGATCGTCCGGCTGGGCGAAGGTCTGGGCAAGACCGGTGAACTTAATGCCCTGGCCATGGATCGCACCATTGAGGCGCTGCGCGTTTGCTCCAACAAGCTGGTATGGCACAAGGTGAAGCGGCACCGGCTGATTGCCACCGAAGCTTGCCGCATGGCTTCCAATGGTCCTGAGTTCATTGCCCGGGTGACAAATGAAACCGGACTGGAACTTGAAATCATCGACCGGGAGACCGAGGCGCGGCTGGCGGCCGCCGGGGCTGAACCGCTGATTGATTCCGAGGCGGAAAGCGCCCTCGTCTTTGATATCGGCGGGGGCTCCACCGAGGTCATGTGGATCGAGCAGCGCGAGGGCAAACGGGAAATTCTGGCCTGGACTTCGCTGGCCGCAGGAGTGGTGACCATTTCAGAACAGTTTGGCGGCGGCATCGAGGTGACCGCGCAATCCTTTACCGCCATGCGGGATTATCTGCGGCCATTGCTGGCGGAGTTCGTGGCCCGGGTTAAAAGCCTCAAAGGCGCGGTGCCGCTGCCATCGCATCTGCTGGGAACCTCGGGGACCGTCACAACCATCGCCGGGGTGCAGCTGGGGTTGCGGCGCTATGACCGGTCGCGCGTCGATGGCTGCTGGCTGCTCAGCGATGACGTTGGCAAGGTGACGGCGGACTTGCTGGCCATGACCTATGAGGAGCGGACGATGAATGCCTGCATCGGGCGCGAGCGGGCCGATCTGGTGATGGCGGGCTGCGCCATCCTCGAAGAAATCCGGCTGGCCTTTCCAGCAGCGCGCATTCGCGTGGCGGACCGGGGATTGCGCGAGGGCATTCTCACGCAGCTGATGATGGAAGACGGAACTTACGGGCGGCTGGCATGAGCCGGCCCGGCAGCAAGAATGAATTGAGCGGGAGACACCTGAAGGTACGGGTGAAGACCGGCAAGGGACGCACGGTTTCGCAGAAGATCTGGCTCGAGCGGCAATTGAACGACCCTTATGTGCATGAGGCCAAGAAACTCGGCTACCGGTCGCGCGCCGCCTTCAAGCTGATCGAGATCGATGACAAGTACCGTTTCCTGAAGCCGGGCCTGCGGGTTGTTGATCTTGGTGCGGCGCCGGGCGGCTGGTGCCAGGTTGCCGCCAAGCGGGTGAAGGCGGAGGAGGGGCGCGGGCGGATCATCGCCATCGACATGCACGGCATGGACCCCATTCCTGCGGTCAACATTTTTAAGAAAGACTTCCTGGACGAAGACGCGCCCAAGCTGCTGTTTGATGCGCTGGGCGGCGAAAAGGCCGACGTGGTGCTCTCCGACATGGCGGCCCACGCCACGGGCCACCGCCAGACCGACCATATCCTGGTGATGACGCTGGCCGAGGCGGGGCTTGATTTTGCCCGCCAGGTGCTGACGCCGGGCGGCACCTATCTGGCCAAGGTCCTGCGCGGCGGCACGGAGGGCGAAATGCTGAAACTAATGAAGAAGGATTTCGCCAGCGTGCGCCACGTAAAGCCCATGGCCAGCCGCGACGACTCGGCGGAACTGTTCGTGCTGGCGATGGGTTTTCGGGGGTAGATTCACCGCTTGCCCCTGCCGTCATTCAGGTGTTAGAAGCCACTGCCAACCAAGCGAATCCCGAAACACCAGAAAGGTTGGCCCATGGCTTTCCGCCAAATCCCGGAATATTTGACTTTTGACGACGTGCTGATGAAGCCCGGCGCTTCTTCCGTGTTGCCGGCCGAAGTTTCAACCTCCACTCGCATTACCCGCGATATCATGCTTTCCATTCCCATCATTTCGGCGGCCATGGATACGGTGACGGAATCCAAGCTCGCCATTGCCATGGCCCAGGCGGGGGGGCTTGGGGTCATTCACAAGAACCTGGAACCCGATGTGCAGGCCGAGCATGTGCGGCAGGTGAAGCGCTTTGAGTCTGGCATGGTGGTAAACCCCATCACGATCAGGCCTAACGCAACGCTGGCCGAGGTGATGCAGCTCAAGGAGCGGCACCGGATTTCTGGCATTCCAGTTGTCGAAGAAAACGGCAAGCTGGCGGGCATCATCACCAACCGCGATGTGCGCTTTGCCACGGATATGAATACCAAGGTTTCCGAATTGATGACGCGGAACCTGATCACGGTGAAGGCGGGGGTTGACCGGGCCGAGGCCAAGCGCCTGCTGCACAAGCACCGGATTGAGAAGCTCATCGTGGTGAATGATGACTATGAGTGCGTTGGCCTGATCACGGTAAACGACATGGAGAAGGCGGCAGACCATCCCTTCGCCGCGAAGGACGAGCAGGAGCGGTTGCGTGTGGCGGCAGCGACCGGCACCGGCGACAAAGGCTATCAGCGGGCCGAGATGCTTATCGATGCAGGTGTGGACATCATCGTTGTGGATACGGCGCACGGGCATTCCATTCACGTGATCAACCAGGTAAACCGGATCAAGAAACTTTCCAACAAGGTGCAGATCATCGGTGGCAATGTGGCCACCGCTGAAGCGGTGAAGGCTTTGATCGGGGCAGGGGCCGATGCGGTGAAGATCGGCATCGGTCCGGGCTCCATCTGTACCACGCGGGTGGTGGCGGGCGTTGGCGTGCCGCAGCTCTCGGCGATCATGGAATGCGCCGAAGAGGGTGCCAAATCCGGCGTGCCCATCATTGCGGATGGCGGGATCAAGCAATCGGGCGATCTGGCGAAGGCGCTGGCGGCGGGTGCTGGTGTTGCGATGATCGGCTCGCTGCTGGCGGGCACTGACGAAAGCCCAGGCGACAGCTACCTGTTCAATGGCCGGACGTTCAAATCCTATCGCGGCATGGGCTCGGTAGGCGCCATGGCGCGGGGCTCGGCGGACCGCTATTTCCAGCAGGAAGTGAAAGACAGTTTGAAGCTGGTGCCGGAAGGCGTTGAGGGCCAGGTGCCCTACAAGGGGCCGGTGGCGCAGGTCCTGCACCAGCTCACGGGCGGGCTTCGCGCCGCCATGGGCTATGTAGGGGCGGGATCGATTGCCGAATTGCAGACGCGGGCGGAGTTCATCCGAATCACCTCGGCCGGCATGCGCGAAAGCCATGTGCATGATGTGATGATCACCCGGGAATCGCCGAACTATCAAGGAAACGGCTAGGCATGACGCAGACCCAGTTCCTGCTGCTGCCGGTGTTTGTCCAGTTTGCCATGACGCTCTATCTGCTGATCCGCCTGGGGCAGGGACGGGTGCGCGCAGTGCGGCGCGGGCGGGTGAAGCTTTCCGAGGTCGACACCAACAAATCGGCCTATCCGGATGCGACACGGAACTTTGCCAACAACTACCAGAGCCAGTTTGAACTGCCCGTGATGTTTTATGCGGTCGTGGCGCTCGCCCTGAATACGGGGTTGGGCGACGGGGTTTTGATCGTGCTTGCTTGGGGCTTTGTGGCGTTGCGCCTGGTGCACAGTTTTGTGCATACGGGGCGAAATGACATCACCATGCGGTTCTGGGTCTTTGTGGCGGGTTTGATTTTTTTGACGGGCATGTGGGTCTGGTTTGGCCTTCGCCTTTTTGTGATTGGATAGAACATGCGCATGGCTGGCCGCGTTGCCGCGGCAATCGAGATTCTCACCGACGTTTTCACCCAGCACCGTCCAGCCTCCGAGGCGCTGAAGGACTGGGGCAAGGCGCACCGCTTTGCGGGCTCCACCGACCGGCATGCCATTGGCACGCTGGTCTATGATGTGCTGCGGCGGCGCAATACGGCTGCCGCGCGGATGGGCGATGGCCGCCCGCGGGCGCTGGTGCTTGGCGTGTTGCGCGAGGTGTGGAACCTGCCGGCGGAAGAGATTGAAACCCTTTGTACGGAGCAGCATGGCCCCGGCGTTCTCTCGGCGGCGGAGAGGGCGGCCCTGGGCCGCGCCATGCGTGACGACTTGCCGGTGCATATCCGCGGTGATTTTCCGGAGTGGCTGACACCGTCCTTCGTGCAGGTATTCGGTGCGCATGCGGTGGAGGAGGGGGCGGCGCTTTCGCAGCGGGCCCCCATTGATTTGCGGGTGAATACATTGAAGACGGACAGGCCAGCGCTTCTCGAGGCGTTTGCCAAGCATGGGGCGGAGGCGGGACCGCTGTCGCCGCTCTGCGTGCGGATCAAGTCTCCCGACGCCACAACGCGCAATATCAATGTGGAAGTCGAGCCCGCCCATGGCATGGGCTGGTTCGAGGTGCAGGATGCGGCCTCGCAAGTTGCGGCGCTGATGTCGGGCGCCAAGCCCGGCGAACGGGTGGCTGATATCTGTGCGGGGGCTGGCGGCAAGACCTTGGCTCTTGCAGCGATGCTTGAAAACAAGGGCAAGGTCGTGGCCTATGACGCGGACCGGCACCGGTTGCGGCCGATTTTTGAGCGCATGATGCGGGCCGGGGCCACCAATATTGAAATCATTGCGGCCGACGAGGAAGCCAAGCTTGAGGGCATGGGCGGCTTTGACTGTGTGCTGATTGATGCCCCCTGCTCCGGTTCCGGCTCTTGGCGGCGCAAGCCTGATGCCAAGTGGCGGCTGGCGGAGATGCAGTTAAAGCAGCGCATGAAGGACCAGCGCGAAGTACTTGAAAAGGGCGCTGCCCTGGTGAAGGACGGCGGGCGGCTGGTTTACATCACGTGCTCGGTGCTGCCGGAAGAAAACACGGCGCAGGTTGAGGCTTTCCTGAAGATCCACAAGAATTTTGAGATCATTCCCTATGTCAAACAATGGGCGGCGGCGATTGGAACGCCGGTACCGGTTTCCGCCGATGGCTCAAAGGATACGCTGCTGCTGACACCGGCCCAGCACGGGACGGATGGGTTCTTTATTGCTGTAATGCGGCGGATGTAGTCAGCCGCCATTGCGGGCGAGGAACTTTCCCATGGCGCGGAGGGTTTCGGCGCTGACGTGGTGTTCGATGCCTTCGGAATCAATGCGGGCGGTTTCGGCGCTGACGCCGAGGGCGAGGAGGAATTTCTCCACGATGGCGTGCTTGCGCCGTCCATCCTCGGCCATTTTCCAGCCATCGGGGGTGAGGAAAATGGCGCGGTAGGGTTCCTGCGTTACCAGGTCAGCGCCTTGCAGGCGCTTGAGGGTCTTGACCACGGTGGCGTTGGCAACCCCTAAACGCAGGGCAATATCGGTGCAGCGGGCCTCTCCGCGCTCGTCGATGAGGTCGGCGATCATTTCCACATAGTCTCCGGCCAGTTCGGCCGAATGGTCGGCACGCACCCGCTTGAAGGCGGCCGAGCGCAGCTTTGCCGAGGCAGGCTTTTTGGTTGCCATGGTGGGTCCCGTTTATTTTTGCATTGCGAGATTAGCCTATTGCATATAACTTAGCCTATGCTAAATTTTCAATACCATGCAAAATGTACAGGCCATCGAAAACGACGCCGGCTGGCGCAAAGGGCGCGGCGAACCCTCGCTGATTGACGTTTTCCGCACTGTCAAGGTGCGGAACTCGGGTAGCATGTTCCGCCGGGCGATGGCCTTTGTGGGGCCGGGATATCTGGTTTCGGTAGGCTATATGGATCCGGGGAACTGGGCCACCTCGATCGCCGGGGGCGCGCAGTTCGGCTACACGCTGCTGTTTGTGGCGCTCTTGTCCAATATCATGGCCATCATTTTGCAGTCGCTGTGCGCGAGGCTGGCTATCGGCTCGGGGAGGGATCTGGCCCAGGCCTGCCGGGATGCGTTTCCCCGGACGGTTTCCTTCGTGCTGTGGATCTTCGCCGAAATCGCTATCATCGCCACGGACATTGCCGAGGTGGTGGGCACGGCTATTGGGCTCAACCTTCTGTTCGGCATCCCGCTCGAAATCGGCGTGATCATTACGGCACTCGACGTTTTTATCATCCTCTGGTTGCAAAAGCTGGGTTTCCGCTGGGTGGAAGCATTCATCATCTCCCTGCTTGGGGTTATTTTCGTCTGCTTCTTTTTCCAGATCGCCATGGCCGATCCGGACTGGAGCGGGGTGATCCGGGGCTTTGCGCCCACGGTGGACATCGTGCGCAATCCGCAGATGCTCTATCTGGCGCTTGGCATAATCGGGGCCACCGTCATGCCGCATAACCTTTATCTGCATTCAGGTATCGTGCAGACCCGGGCCTATGGCGAAAGCCTGCCGGAGAAGCGCGAGGCGCTGAAATTCGCCACGTGGGATTCAACCGTGGCGTTGATGTTTGCCCTGCTGGTCAATGCCTCCATTCTCATCCTGGCGGCGGCCACCTTCTACAAGACGGGCCGCACGGATGTTGCCGAATTGGGCGATGCGCATGCCATGCTGGCGCCGCTGCTGGGTTCGCTGCTGGCGCCGAAACTTTTTGCCATTTCGCTCCTGGCCTGCGGGTTGAACTCGACGGTGACGGCCACGCTGGCGGGGCAGATCGTGATGGAAGGCTTTCTCAATATCCGCCTGCCGGCCTGGGCACGGCGGCTGGCAACACGCATGGTGGCCATCGGCCCGGCGGCTATCGTGACCATCTATTACGGCTCCAGCGGCACGGGGATTCTGCTCATCCTCAGCCAGGTGATCCTGGCCTTCCAGTTACCCTTTGCCATTGTGCCGCTGGTGATGTTCACACGCGACAAGGCCAAGATGGGGGCGCTCGTTGCGCCGCGGTGGCTCACTGTCATTGCCGCTCTCATCGCCGTCATCATTATTGCCCTGAACGCCAAGCTGATCTGGGATTTGGCGACGGGATAAGGCCCGTCTTGCAGAGTCTTGCGGCCTCCCTTAAACGCTCCGCATGACACAGCAGACTCACGACCAGATTCTCATTATCGACTTCGGCTCCCAGGTCACCCAGCTCATTGCCCGGCGGGTGCGCGAGATGGGGGTTTATTCGGAGGTCGTTCCCTTCCAGAAGGCAGCCGAGGCCTTTGCCCGGATGAAGCCCAAGGCGGTAATCCTCTCGGGCGGGCCGGCCTCGCCCGCCGAGGCGGACAGCCCGCGGGCACCGCAGATCGTCTTCGATGCGGGCATTCCGGTTCTTGGCATCTGCTATGGACAGATGCTTCTGGCGGCGCAGCTTGGCGGCAAGGTGGAGAGCGGGCATCACCGAGAATTCGGCCGGGCCGAGGTTTCGGTGAAGGCGCCGTCGCGGCTGTTCGAGGGCGTGTGGAGCGACGGGGCCAAGCATACGGTATGGATGAGCCATGGCGACCGCATCACGCAATTGCCGCCGGGCTTTGTGGTGAAAGGCGTTTCCGAGAACGCGCCGTTCGCGGCCATCGAAGACGAGATGCGGCGCTTCTACGGCCTGATGTTTCATCCGGAAGTGGTGCACACGCCTGAGGGCGCGGCGCTGATCCAGAATTTCGTGCGCAATATCGCGGGCTGCAAGGGCGACTGGACCATGGCCGCCTTCAAGCAGGAGGCCATCGCGCGAATCCGCGAGCAAGTGGGCAAGGGCCGGGTGCTGTGCGGGCTTTCTGGAGGCGTCGACTCTTCGGTGGCGGCCCTGCTGATCCATGAGGCGGTGGGCGACCAGCTTACCTGTGTGTTGGTGGACCACGGGTTGATGCGGCTCAATGAGGCGCAGGACGTGGTGAGCATGTTCCGCGAGCATTACAATCTGCCGCTGGTGCATGTGGATGCGAGCGATGAATTCATCACGGCTTTGGAGGGCGAGACCGATCCGGAGACCAAGCGCAAGACCATCGGGCGGCTGTTCATCGAAGTGTTCGAGCGCGAGGCGAAGAAAATCGGCGGGGCGGATTTCCTGGCCCAGGGCACGCTCTATCCTGATGTGATCGAAAGCGTGTCGTTCACCGGCGGGCCGTCAGTCACCATCAAGTCGCACCATAATGTGGGCGGGCTGCCTGCCGCCATGAAGATGAAGCTGGTGGAGCCGCTGCGTGAACTGTTCAAGGACGAAGTACGGAAGCTTGGCCGGGAGCTTGGCCTGCCGGAGAAATTCGTTGGCCGCCATCCGTTTCCGGGGCCGGGCCTGGCGATCCGATTGCCTGGCGGGGTGACGCGCGAGAAGCTCGATATCCTGCGCAAGGCCGATGCGGTCTATCTCGATGAGATCCGCAAGGCCGGACTCTATGACAAGATCTGGCAGGCGTTTTCGGTTTTGCTGCCGGTGCAGACGGTGGGTGTCATGGGTGACGGCCGCACCTATGACCGGGTGCTGGCGCTGCGGGCGGTCACCTCTGTTGATGGTATGACGGCGGATTTCTATCCCTTCGACATGGCCTTCCTCGGCCGCACGGCAACACGCATCATCAATGAAGTGAAGGGTGTTTCCCGCGTGGTCTACGAC
>JBAVOA010000343.1:0-6451 GCA_049691635.1 Aestuariivirga sp.
TTCCCGTCATCGTTGTGCTCTGCGCTGAACCTCACCCCCTGCTCGCAAAGAGCATCACTGCCGAAGCGGCGCGCCGCTGGCCCGGTTTGGGACTTTCGGAAGACGCCAGCGTCGCGAGCGCTGGCCGGCCTATTGCAACGGCAAGGCTTGGCGCAGCAGATGGAACCCGCGCGCTGCTGTCCGATCCAGTCGTCACTGCGCTCCTGCAGCTCACGACGCCAGAAGAAGTCATTGCCAACGGACTTGGCTGTAACCAGATCGACCTGGGAATCCTTGCACCGCTTTCGGCGGACCGATTGGGTGACGGGGCGGCAGCGACCGCTGCTGATCTCATCGCCGCACTCGCCCAAACGGTTGTCTTGGCCGAAAATGATCCGCGCCGCGCCGGCGTCACCGTCGTGGCTGGTAAACACACCCGCCTCGTTGCGATCGTTGATGATCAATCTTTCCCAGAAGCATGCCGCGCTGTAATCCGGGAGATTGCCGGTAGTGCACAAAAGACCTAAGAAGCAGATCGCTCAGACGGAGGTTCACGGTTTTGCTGGCTTTGGAATGGCTGAAGAGGTGGGAGAATCTTATTAATGCCACCGACTACGGGAACGCCCGGCAGCTTTTCTCGCCAGATGTGATAGGTTTTGGGACGGTCGCCGGAACGACACAGGGCATCGAGCAGCTCGAGACGATGCAATGGAGGAAAGTCTGGCCGACAATCCGGAACTTCGTATTCGATGCACCCCTGATCAGATATCCCCATCATGAAAATCCGGGTCTGGTGGTCATCGCCGCCACCTGGCATTCGGATGGACGCTCAGGCGAAGGCGGCTGGTACGCAAGACGCGGGCGGGCGACTGCGATATTGGAGAACAATGGCAACGCATTCCTCTGCATCCATACGCATTTTTCCATGGAGCCCGGGATACCGGCGCTGTTTTAAACGGGGACTGCCTCCCGCCAAGCTCAATGCCCGGCTGCTGGCATAGGACAGCCCGAAAGGCCGCGGAAACAGGTCACGGCCCGGACGTAATCCGGACAGGTGGGCCTGCCGCGGCATTCAATTCCGTCAGTTCATCGTCTGGGCCATGGCGCCGCAGCTGACGTCCGGGTTGTTGTCGGTGAAGGCACCGGCCGGATTGGGCTTCCAGGCCCAGACATGCAGCTCGTAGAAGGGATCAAGGCCGTAGCGGTTGGGTGCACTGTTGAAATTGAACAGGTGCCCTTCCAGCGAGGCCGGTCCCTTGAAGGTGATGTATTCCACCGCCACCAGCTTCAGGCTGCCGTCGGCCATCGGCTCGTACATCACCGCCTGGGGGCGGGCGATGTCTGGCGCCGCGTCCTTCAGGTAGGCGCCGTTCACGTAATGGATGCCCATGGCCCCGCCATTCTGGCCGCTGGCGCAGGGGATGGGGGCATAGCCTTCGGCCACCGCCTTGGCCACGTCCTGGAACCGGTCGTTGGCCTTGCGCACATGGTCAGCCAGGGGATTTTCCGTGGCGGCATGGGCGCCGGTGGCAACAAGCAGGGGCAGCAGGGCAAGGCCTGCAAACCGGGAAAGATAGTTCATGATATTCTCCATTGGTTTCAAAATGTTTGAATGGTGGCGATCAATCGCCTGTCCGGCGCGCCACCTGTGCAGTCGTGGAATGTTTCAGGCGATAGTCGATTTCCGAGCGGAAAATCCCCATGTCCTTCAGCATCCGGTCGTCCAGCCGGGAGAGTTCAAGGCGGTGCCGCCGCCGCGCCAGACCCTCCCGGAGTTTCTGCACCAGATGCATGAAGGGCAATTGGCCCGGTGAAAAAATGCGCTCATTGTCTTGCATGGTTGATCAACGGGCCAAAAGCCTGCCTTATTAATCCCGTGCCGTTGTCGGATCGAAAATTCCGCTGACCGGCGTGATCTTGCTGGCCGGGAAGCCGCTGATTTCGGCATGGCGTTTGATCACCGCCTCATTCTTCGCCAGATAGATGCAGAAGGTCTTGTCAGCCGTGGCATAGCTGTGCTCCCACTGGATGTCGGTGCCCAGTTTGGCCAGCGCCGAATTCGAGGTTCGCGCCGCTTCGCACAGCTGGTCGGCGGTCAGCGATCCGACCTTGGGAATATCCCGTTCAATGACATAGCGTTTCATGGTTTTAATCCTGTTCTGTTTGAGGTTAAGCTGGCGGCATTGGCCACCAATCACCGGCACCCTAGACAGGCTGCGTTATCCCTCCGTCATTTCGGCGCGGGCGGCGTGTCATTTCACCATCAATTCTGCTAAGCCCCAGCCGGAAAGGAATGGCCCCATGAAATTGAAGCTGTTTGGCGGATTTGCACTGGCCGATAGCCAGGGCGTGACAGTTCCCGTATCGCTGCGGCGCGGACAGGCGCTGCTGGCCCATCTTGCGGCAAAGGACGGCCGCCGGGAAAACCGCGAGGTTTTGCTGGATCTCCTGTGGCCCGACCGCTTCAAGGCGCAGGCGCAGGCGAGCCTCCGCCAGGTGCTCTTTGAACTCCGCGCCCTGGCAGGCCCTGGCCCCGCACTTGTGGCGGCCAGCCGCAATGAGGTGATCCTCGGCCCCGCCATCACCGATTGCGATGTCTGGAGCTTTGAGGAGCTGGCCGCCGCGGCCCGCATCGACAACGCCGAACTGCTGCTCCGCCTTTACAGCGGCCCGTTTCTCGACGGCCCGTCGCTGGCCACCGAACCGTTCCAGCAATGGACCTCCATCCAGCGCTCGCGCCTGGAAAACCAGCTGGAGACAGCCGTGCTGGAGGCAACCGCCGATTGCGCCGATCCGGCCGACCTCGAACGCAGCGTGAAGCTGCTGGCAAAATTCATGGATCTCTGCCCCATGGGTTTCCAGGCCCTGTGGCGGCTCATGGAGCTTTGCGCCATCAGCGGCCAGCCCCATGCGGCGGTGCGCCATTTCGAACGCATCGCAAAGCGCCTCAAGCTTGAGTTCGAGGAGACCCCGCCGCTTGAACTGTCCAACTTCAATGCCTCGCTCAAGGCTGCGCCGTCGCAACACGCGGCCGTGTTCCAGCCGTTGCGACAGCCCGCATTTGCCCGCAGGAATCCCTGGACGCAGACGCGCTCGGACGCGCCGGTCATCGCGGTCCTGCCCTTCCGCTACAGCGGATCGCGCGACGGCAACCGGGATCTGGCCCATGCGCTCGGCGAGGATATCACGCTGGTGCTGTCGGGCTGCCGCTGGTTCAGCGTGCTGTCGCGCAGCGCCACCCACAACCTGGCCTATGACGCCCATTTCATCCCCCGGGATTTCGCCCGCCAGACCGGCGCCCATCATCTCGTCTATGGCACCGTCACCGACCGCGCCGACGGCCTGTCGCTGTCCATTGAACTGGCCGATGCCGAGACCGGCTATATCACCTGGGCCAAACGCTACGACGCGAAAGGCGAAGACCTGCTGTCCTGGGCCGGCGAAGTCTGCCCGCTGATCGTTGCGGCGCTTGATCCCGCAATCGTCGAGCGCGAGCACCGCTCGCTTGGCAAGCCGGCACTGGCGGCAACCGGCTGCCTGCTGGCCTATCAGCATCTGATCATGGGGTACCGCCACTATTATGCTGCCCAGTGGAGCGAGGCCATCGCGGCTTTCGGCGCCGCCATCAAGGAAGATGAAACCTACGCCCATGCCCATGCCATGCTGGCCGACACACTTTATTTTTCGGCGCAGGTCACCCGCGGACCCGACTTTGGCGCCCTGCTGGAAAAGGCCGAACAGAGCGCCCGCCGCGCCCTGGAAATCGATCCCTCGGAAGCCAAGGCGAATATCGCGCTGGGCCAGGTGATGGACTGGCGCGGCCACCACGGCGAATCCCTCGGCTATCTCGAACGCGCCGTCGCCCTCAACCCGAGCTTTGCCCAGGCCTCCACGGCGCGCAGCTACCACGCGGTGATGACCGGCTCCTATGCGGCGGCAAAGGACTATATCAGCACGGCGCTTCGCCTGCGCGTCGGCGACGCCGGCCTCGGCTTCTGCCTGCCGTCAAAGGCGCTCGCCGATCTGCACCTGGGCAACTGCGCCGAAGCGCTTCAGACAGCCCATTGGGCCATGCGGATGAGGCCGAAATTCTGGCTGGGCCGCATGGTGCTGGCCACCTGCCTCCATGCCACGGGCAATGCCGACTCCGCCGCGGCAACCGTCAGGGACCTGAAGCGGGATTACAGCGGCCTGAGTGCGGCGGAATTTACCGCGTGGTTCCCCTATGCAAATCCCGGGGACGGCACCATTGTGCAGGACGCGTTGATGCAATCGGGCTGGCGCTGAAGACAGGCGAAAGAACGGCGATGGACAGCATGGGCCAACCGGCAACGACACTCGCGAACTGGCGGCTGCCACCGCAGAATGCCTGGGCTTTCAAGAATATCGACAAGCTGATCGCGACACGGCCCATCGCGGCGGGCGCTGCACGCGCGCTTCCGCAGGGTGCGCCGCTTGCTCTCGAAGGCCTGACCGCGCAGGCGCTGCGCGACACCCATACGGATGGCTTCCTCGTGCTGCACAAGGGTGCCATCGCCGCCGAGCACTATCACAACTGCGATGCGGCCACGCGGCACATCCTGTTCTCGGTGAGCAAGTCGGTGACCGGCACGCTGGCGGGCATTCTCGTGGGGCAAGGCAAGCTCGACCCCGACCGCCCCGTCACCGCCTATGTGCCCGAGGTTGCCGGTTCGGCTTACGGCGATTGCACGGTGCGCCACGTGCTCGACATGACGGTGAGCATCAATTTCGTCGAGGACTATCTCGACACCGCGGGCGACTTCGCGCGCTACCGTTCGGCCACGGGCTGGAACCCGGCACGGGCGGAATTCGGCGGCCAGGCGCTGCACGGTTTCATCGCCAGCCTGAAGCGCGGCGGCGGGCCCCATGGCGAACGCTTCCACTATGTCTCGCCCAATTCCGACCTGCTCGGCTGGATCGTGGAGCGGGCCGGGGCTGCACCCTATCACGAGCTGCTGTCGCGCCTGCTCTGGCAGCCCATGGGGGCGGAAGCCGGCGGGCTGATCACCATCGATGCGAAGGGAGCAGTACGCAGCGCCGGCGGCATCTGCTGCACACTGCGCGATCTCGCCCGCTTCGGTGAACTCATGCGGCTTGGCGGCGTGGCGGGTAGAAAGCAGATTGTGCCCAAGGCCTGGATTGACGACATCCTGACGAAGGGCGATCCCGCCGCCTGGGCGAAAGGCAGCATGGCGCCACTGTTTCCCAAGGGCAGCTACCGCTCCAAGTGGTACATGACCAACGATGCGTCCGGCACCTTCTGCGCCATCGGCATCCACGGCCAGTGGATCTATGTCGATCCTTCGGCGGAGATGGTGGCGGTGAAACAGTCGTCGCAGCCCCTGCCCGAGGATGGTACGTGCGACCAGCTCACGCTTAAAATGTTCCGGGCGATTGCGGAGCGGCTGAGGGGATAGACGGCAGCCTGACGCAACAGCTGGCACCGTCTTTTGCCCAAGAGGATGGACGGGGTTTTCATCTGTGCTTCCCCGGGGAACTTTGCTACAGATAGATCACGGAAACCGCTTGCGCCGGTTAAGCGCACAGTCAACAAAATCCGGAGGGAGATTACCATGACATTCTCAGTTTCACGCAGGACAGGTCTCGGCTTTGGGCTCTCGTTCTCTGCCGCCCTGTTGCTCGGCGCAACGGCGTTGGCCCATGCCGATGCCCTCGACAACATCACCAAGGCAGGCAGCATCAAGGTCGGTATTTTTGAAGACTTTCCGCCCTTCGCCTCCATGGGAACGGACATGAAGATTGCCGGTTACGATACGGAGATGGCGGATGCCCTGGGCAAGGCCCTCGGCACCAAGGTGGAACTGGTTGGCATCACCGGGCAGAACCGTATCCCTTACCTCACAGAGGGCAAGGTGGATCTGCTGCTCAGCATCGGCTTCAGCGACGAGCGCGCCCAGGTGGTGGATTTCACCGCCCCCTATGCGCCCTACTACATCGTTGTCATGGGGCCGCGTGAGGTTGACGTTAAGGGGCCTGCCGATCTCAAAGGCAAGACCATCGCCGTCAACCGCGGCACGCTGGAAGATACCGAGGTCACGAAAGTCGCTCCGGAAGGCGCGGATATCCAGCGCTTCAATGACTATAACGGCGTGATCACGTCCTTCCTGTCAGGCCAGTCCCAGCTCATGGTGGTGGGCAATGACGTCGGCGCCTCGATCCTGGCCAAGAACCCGGCCATCGAGCCCGTGGAGAAATTCCAGTTGCTGTCATCGCCTTCCAACATGGCGGTGAAGAAGGGCGAAGCAGCCCTGCAGGCCAAGATCGACGACGCGCTGGCCGGCATGAAGAAGGACGGCAGCCTGAATGCGCTGGCGGTGAAGTGGCTGAAGCAGCCGTTGCCAGCGGATTTCAAATAAGCCCGCCTTGGGCTATGAACTCGACTTCAGCGCGATTGCCGGCAGTCTGGGCGAACTCCTGCGGGGTGCAGGTG
>JBAVOA010000344.1:0-3274 GCA_049691635.1 Aestuariivirga sp.
ATGTCAACCTTGTCTACGGCACGAAACCTGCCGAAATCCATGGAAATACTGGATAAGCCTACGTCTTCGCTCATGTTTCCTCGCCCCTTGGCCAGCCGCTGTTTGTTA
Source organism: Aestuariivirga sp. (assembly GCA_049691635.1). Classification (GTDB taxonomy): domain Bacteria; phylum Pseudomonadota; class Alphaproteobacteria; order Rhizobiales; family Aestuariivirgaceae; genus Aestuariivirga. Next base: position 109 of record JBAVOA010000344.1, read on the forward strand.
AAGCTGTTCTTGGCCCGCCCCATCTTAAAGCATAAAGCGATGGGTGTTTCCACCCATCGCCATAATCGTCATCTTACAAATTAGCCGGCAATGAACTTGTCGGCATATTCTGCACGCAGCTTCAGGAAGGCGCTGGTCTGAACCGGCCACCACCAAAGCTTGGTCAACGCATCGCCAGGGAAGGCTGCATTGTAGAATGCAGCATTGGCAGGGTCGAGAAGTTCAACAGAGCCCTTGCCAACGGGGTTGGCAGAGTAGGTTTTTGCCATGGCAGCGCCGCCTTCTGGTGTTGCCTGGAAGTTCGCCCATTCAATGGCTTGCTCGACGTTCTTGGCGTTTTTCATAACCATGTAACCCTGGTTCCATGCAAATGCGCCTTCCTTTGGAGCGATGTAGCCATAGGGGCCTTCCTTGCCCATGTTGAAGCCAGTCGAATCCCAGCAAAGGCCAAGCACGCAACCATTGGTGCGGAAACCTGCCTGGGCTTCGTTTTCGCCCTTCCAGAACTGGGCAATATTGGCCTTGTGCTTGAGGGCTTCAGCCAGGATCACATCCCAGATTTCCTTCATGGCGGCATCGTCCTTGTAGCCATCCATGAATGGCTTCGGCAGCTTGCCTTCGGCATCCAATACACGGCCAAGAGCAGCGAGCGCCGAGTGGGCCCGAACAACAACCTTTCCTTCAAGGTTTGGCCCCCAGAGATCGGCCAGGCTGGCCTTGCCGTATTCCAGTGGGAATTTTTCCTTGTTGTACACGAGGGCTTCGGTGCCCCAAACAGCTGGCAGGAAATAGCGCTTGCCGCCGATTGTGGCCATTTCACCGGCCAAGCCATCAACCATGCCTGGAAGATAGTTGGCCAGGGTTGCCTTGGCTTCGTCCCATGGCTGCACGAGATCATTCTCAACATAGGACTGCACGCGGTCAACTGTCGGTTCAATGGTGTCGAAGCCACCGGTTTGCGCAGCGAGCTTGGCCTGAGCAAAAATCGTGTCGTTGTCTGGCTGTTCAGTCAGGTTCACCTTGATACCGGTTTTCTTGGTGAAGGCCTCAATGGCAACTTTGTAGCCGTCATAGCCGGCCCAGCCCATGTGGTTCAGTTCGCCCGAAGACGAGAATGCGTTCTTGACATAAAGCGGTCCGGCAAGACCTACGGCACCCAAAGCGGCGCTGGCCTTGAGCAACGAGCGGCGCGAGATCAGCGCCGCGTTGAGGGTTTCCTGGGTGGAAGTTAGTTTTTTCATGTTGACTGTCCTCTGACTGTTGGGGCGGGATGCCCCACATTTTTTCCTCAAAATGGCACGTCCGGTTTTTTCCGGCCTCTGTTGTCATTTCAGGATAGTATGACAATGGCGTGACATTATGGCAATGGCTTTTAGCCGCTGGCCTCACTGTGGTTAACCGGCTGGCCCCAAGAAATATGGCCGTCATCCTGTCGCATTCCTGCTCAAGTTCCTGTAGGGGATTGACCATGCGCGCCAGCCTCGACCAAATCTCAAACCTCGCCGAACGGACCATCCCCGGCCAGCCGATCACGGCCAGGAATTGCGCCTGGCTGGAAGCCTGCGGCTATCCCGGGATCAAACTGCTTCTTGAAGCGAAGCTCGATGAACGGCAGGCGCTTGAGCTTGTGCCCGATGCCATGGGGCTCGATCTGCAGAATGTTTCCTGCGTTTTCCTCGGGCCAGCAATTGGCGAACATGTGGCCTCCCAGGGACGGGTCTTCCTGCGCAACGTGCGGCACGGGCTGTATCTTCTGCCGCTTTCGGTTGAAGCAAATATCGGCATCGGCTGCCCAATTGATCCGGCCTTTGCCCTGGGCGGCGACCGCAGCAAGAACCCCTATACTGAGAAACTGGAAATTGCGGCGCGCGATGGCGTGACCGTGGACGACGCGTTATGGCACGCCATGGAGTCGATATAAATGGCCGGACCCCTTTCCAACATTCGGGTGCTCGACCTGACCCGCGTCCTGGCTGGCCCCTGGGCCACCCAGATGCTGGCGGATTTCGGGGCGGAAGTGATCAAGATCGAGAAACCCGGCGAAGGCGATGATACGCGCGGTTGGGGGCCGCCGTTCCTGAAAAATGCCGACGGCTCGCGCGGCGATGCCGCCTATTTCCTCTCGGCCAACCGCGGCAAGACGTCCGTATGCATTGATATGGCAAGCGCCGAGGGCCAGAAGCTGATCCGCGCGCTTGTGGCAAAATCCGATGTGGTGATCGAGAACTTCAAGGTCGGCGGCCTGAAGAAATATGGCCTGGACTACGGCAGCCTGAAAGCCATCAATCCCAAGCTCATCTATTGCTCGATCACCGGTTTCGGCCAGGACGGCCCCTATGCCCAGCGGGCGGGCTATGATTTCATGATCCAGGGCATGGCCGGCAGCATGTCGATTACCGGCGAACCGGATGGGCAGCCTATGAAAAGCGGCGTGGCCTATGCCGATATTTTCACCGGCCTCCACGCCGTCATTGGCATCACCGCCGCCCTCTTCCACCGGGAACGCACGGGCGAAGGACAGTACCTCGATCTCGCCTTGCTTGATTCGCAGGTCGCCGTGCTGGCCAACCAGGCCTCGAACTATCTGGTGGGCGGCAAGGTTCCGGGCCGGCTCGGCAACGCGCATCCCAATATCGTGCCCTACCAGACCTTTGAAACGGCCGACGGTCACATCATAATGGCGGTGGGTACCGACCGCCAGTTCAAGGAATTCTGCGCCATCATCGGCGTCCCCGATTTAGCAGACGACGAGCGTTTCAAGACCAACCGCGGGCGGGTGGAAAATCGGGGGGTTTTGATCCCCCTGCTCGCGGGTCCCATGAAGGCACGGACGACACCCCAATGGGTGGAAGCTTTCGAGGCGGCAGCGGTGCCTTGCGGACCAATCAATACCATCGCCCAGATGTTTGCCGATCCCCAGGTTCTGGCGCGCGGCCTGCAGATCGGACTGACGCGCAACGACGGGGTGCAGGTGCCGGGCGTTGCCAATCCGATCCTGTTTTCACAGACGCCGGTTGAATATGAAAAGGCCCCGCCGACGCTGGGGGATGGAACGGAAAGTGTGCTCAGGAATTTGCTTAAGCTATCTGATGAACAGATAACTGCTTTCCGCAAGTCCGGCACAATTGCCTGATGCGAGGGAGTGAACTGATGAACTGGCATAGTC
>JBAVOA010000345.1:0-3252 GCA_049691635.1 Aestuariivirga sp.
AACGCAGGGATCCGCTCAACCCCGCTGGCCACCGCCACGACAATCATGTTCCTCAGCCCCATCCTGGTCACCCTCCTGTCCATTCCCCTGCTGGGCGAAAAGGTGGGGATCCGGCGCTGGGCCGGCATCGTTGTGGGCTTCCTCGGCGCCCTTATCGTGGTCCAGCCCTGGCAAACGGGGTTCGGCGGCATCGGCGTCGGTGTGCTGTTTCTGCTTGTGGCGGCCCTGCTCAACGCCAACTACCAGATTGTCACGCGGATGGTGCGCAATGACGATCCCCTGACCTCGCTGCTCTTCACCGCCACTGCCGGTGCGCTTGTCACCAGCGTGATCGTTCCCTGGTTCTGGGCCTGGCCCACCGCCTTTGACTGGCTGCTTCTGGTTGGCAGCGGATTGGCGGGTGCCCTTGGCCATCTTTGCCTCATTCGCGCGCTCCGCCTGGCGCCCGCCTCGGTCGTTGCCCCGTTCGGCTATTCGGCCCTCGTCTGGGCTGCCCTCTTCGGCTTCGTGATCTGGGGCGACTGGCCCGATCTCTGGGCCTGGATGGGAGCCGCCCTCATCATTGGCTCGGGTCTCTACATCTTCCACCGCGAACGTCGCCATGTTTCCGTGACCGTCGAAACTTGACCATGCGTGCCAACCGCAATCTCCTGGGCATTGCCTCTCTCACGCTTGGCGTCATGCTGTTTTCCACCCAGGATGCCATCATCAAGTCGATCAGCCACGACCACGCGGTCACCCTCGCCATGGCCATTCGTTGTCTGGTGGCGCTCCCCCTCCTGTTTCTCATGGTGCATTTGGAATGTGGAGTTGCCAAGCTCAAGTCGCCGCTCTTCTGGGTACTGGTCATGCGGGGCGGCATTATGCTGGTTGCCTACACCACTTACTACATGGGTTTGCCCGCCCTGCCCCTTGCCGAGGCCATAGCCCTCTTCTTCGCAGCTCCCATCATTGTGACGATCCTGTCCGTTCCCATGCTGGGTGAAAAAGTCTCGGGCCAGTCCTGGGCAGCCATTGCCTTGGGCTTCATCGGTGTACTGATCATTCTGCAACCCGGCACCGCACTTTTCAATCCGGCGGCCCTGTTCAGCCTTGCCAGTGCCGCCACCTATGCGCTGGCCATGATCATCGCGCGCAAACTGGGCGTTTCAGAATCGGCAACGGTCATGGCGTTTTACCAGAATGCCGTATATCTGATCGGCGCCCTGCTGATCGCGGCATTTTTTGGAGCGGCGGTAATAGACCATCTCGGCCACCCCAGCTTTGATTTCCTCGTCCGCCCCTGGGCCTGGCCAAAGCCCTATGATCTTTTCCTCATGGGCATTTGCGGAGTGATCGCCGCTGTAGCCATGTCGCTTCTCACCCAAGCCTATCGCATGGCCGACGCCAACCTCGTCACCGTGTTTGAATATACGGGCATGATCTGGGCCCCGCTCTGGGGTTTCCTGTTTTTCAATGAAATCCCGCGCTGGACCACGCTGACAGGCCTTGGGTTAATCCTCATTGCGGGATTGATCTCGGTCAGCCTGGCTACTAAGCAGTCACCTCAGCCCGAACAAGAATCCCAAATCAAGATTTGATTGCTAATGAACATCTTTCGCGGCGCGACGCAACCGCCACATGATCGGCAGCAAGAGAATCTTCAAACGCCACCTCACGAATGCGGACTTCGCATGAAAACTCTTGATGTGCAGGATTTTTGGCAATGGTTCCTTGCTGGGCCAAATTGGAATGTCACGCATGTTGTATTCAGGAGCCAGAATATAGAGACGCACGTCCGACTTCCAGAGCACCTCCCGGAAAGGGGCCTGATCACGTTTGAAACCGCCTTCGCTGTAAAGATCAATCCAAGCACGGAAAAGCGCATCCACTCTTTCGCATTTCTTGTAGAGCATAACTCCGCAGTTGATCTGCGGGAATGCTTGTGGGACATCGCCCGAATGACTTTTAAGTCTCTTTGCTAAGGTCCGGTAGCGCACATAGGCCCCCGCAATCTCATAGCGCTCAAGGATGCGAAAGAGATCCTCGAGATCGCCCGTCACCCGTATATCCGAGTCGAGATAGAGGGTTTGCGCGAAGGGCGATTTTCCAAGAAACTCATGCTTGCGCCGCGCACCGCCTCCATCAATCTTGCCCACAAATACAAATAGCGGATTTACAATGTTCTGGTCGGTGAAAATGCCGAGCTTCAGAGTTGGATTCGTACGCTTGATTGATTCAGCAGCCTCTACAGCCGCGGCTGTGTAGTGGTGCCCGGTTACGATAAAAAGAACGCCCTTGGAATTCAAAGTCATGTCAACCAATTTTTTTGCTGGGGTGTCTTGCAGATTTCAACTTCTGGAGCATGTTCATAGCTAGCGGACGGCATCCTGTCTCCAACAAGAAAACCCAAACTATTTTTTCGCTGGACAACCGTTCTCCCGCAATCATCGGCTGCCATTCAAAACCAGCCAAACTTGCGGCCCGTCATTCCCTCCAGCCCCGCATTCTTCTGTCGATACAGATCTTCAAGCTGGTTTCGCAGGTCGCGAGTTATAACAGGAGGTTTTCCTCCAGTTCCCTTATTAAGAACGGTTGAGGTATCGACGGTCTGTTGCTCAAGCCCGAGAAATTCAAAGACCCCATTCAGCGTAGCAGGAGTATTTTTTACAAGGTCTTCAAAAGACAGGACAAAGAACCTCTGGTTAGGAAAATACGTCTGCCAATGGCGCAATTGATCCACGTAAAATCCCCGCGGTACAGCGCAGCGCTGGCGCACATATGTTATGTCGCCCTCCGCTGGCCACGCGGACGAGACCGATAGCGCGATAAAATCCTCAAAGCTTTTCTCCGTCCGGTCCTTGCGCCGTTCATGTTGATAATGCGAGATCAGGCGGTCAACTGGATTGCGCAAAATTACCACGATCTTCACATCAGGCAGTAATTCACGGACCCGCCTTGGGACGTCAGGCAGGAACATATAGGAGGGACACGATTCACCGGTCAGCCAATCCCGCTCGGCCGCTTTCCCGGGCGAAAAGTATGACAAAGGCCACGGGCGGATGCGAGGAAAATGTGCGGCATACCAGTCTGCTCCCCGATGGTGGTTCAAATCAAAAAAATGGACTGCTTTCTTGCCCCCGAGCCGCACTTGGGAATGGCTGCCAATATAGGAAAGCAGTGATGTTGTGGCGCTTTTCTGCGCGCCAATGATCAGAAAATCGGGCAATGCTCTGCCGTTTCGATGTGGTTTCATAGCTCCCGCTGTTCACC
>JBAVOA010000346.1:0-3935 GCA_049691635.1 Aestuariivirga sp.
TGGTTGCTGTTCGCGGTGGCTGGCGTATCGCAATAATTCAAACAGTTGGGGTGCGCGTAATCCCCGCGCCCCCCGGCAGCAACCTCAATCCATCAACCTCCACCACCGTCTTCCCTATCGGAAACAGCGAGGCGAGCGCCAGCTTCGCATGGGCCCAGGCGAAGGGGATGCCGGTGATGGCGACGGCCAGCGCCACCGCTGCCGAGATATGCATGATGGCCAGCCACCAGCCTGCAGCACAAACCAGACGACATCGCCGATGGTGCCGGCCACGCCCGTGCCGACGCCGGGCGCTTTGCATTTGCCTGTCACCCGCGCACGATAGGATGCAATAGCCGGGTAACCGGAAGGCGGAGCACCTGCCTGAGGCGTTCGACTCCAGTGCAATCCGGATTTCACGCAAGCGTCACGGACCCATCACGCCCGCGGGGTTATCTCTGCACACAGACAAGATGATTCCGAAACAGTTTTGGAGATGTGCCATGCGCAGGATCAGCGAATTCAAGGGCAAGCGCAGTGAAATCGGCTTTGATGCGGAAACCGGGGAATTTGTCGAAACACCCCTGCCCTTTACCGAATTCGAGCCACCCGTTGCCCCCTTCAGGAAAAGGGTCGAACCGGCAATCGTCGTGGCGTTCCCCTTGCTCGCCAGCGCTCCGCAGCAGAAGCACGTGCGCAAGGCCGTTCGAAAGGCCTAGGCGGGCACCGGCAGAACCACTTTCCTTGCCATGTTCGCCGCTGCAATTGCCCGTGCCTTGCTGAACTGTGCCCTGTTACGCCAGAAGGACCCGCTGGCGGGCTCCCCTATGCTGGCGGCGGAAACCGCCCGCAAACGCCAGAGCTTCAGGTCAAACGGAAATCCGGCGCGGCAGGAAGCGCAGTTCGTCAACCTCTACAACCGTCTTTCCAATCGGAAACAGCGAGGCAATCGCCAGCTTCACATGGGCCCAGGCAAAGGGAATGCCGATGATGGTGATGGCAAGGGCTACAGCCGCCGAGATGTGCATGATGGCCAGCCACCAGCCCGCCAGCACGAACCAGACGACATTGCCGATGGTGCCAGCCACGCCCGTGCCGATGTCGGGCTGGCCGGTGAGCTGGTCGCGCGAAACGATGTCATAGCCGAAGGGCCAGAAGGTGTAGCGCGCCAGCATGAAGCACGAGCGCGCCCAGGGAATGCCGATGATGGTGATCGCCATGATCACCCCGGCCAGCACCCAGCCGAGGCCGGCGAAAAATCCTCCAAGCACGAACCACAGGATATTGAGAATGAAAATCAGCATGTGCGTGCCCTCCTAGGCGAAGAAATATGTGGGAAACAGCGGCGGTAAATTCAAGCCGCCAGAAAGGCCGCGATTTCTTCCTGGAAACGGCGCCAGCCCGGATCCGTTTCGAGGATCAGGTGGTTCTGTCCTTCCAGCCCCACAAAACGCGCGCCCGGAATGCCGGCGGCCAGAATCCGGCCTTCTTCAAAGGGCTGCACCGCATCGTCGTGGCAGTGGAGCACCAGGGTGGGCGCCTTCACCTGCGGCAGGAGCTTTCTCACATCCATGTAGTCCGACACCAGCCTTATGCGCACCGCATTTTCCGGCGACGTGGAATTGCGCTGCAGGTCGTTGAACCAGCGCACCTGTTCTGGCGTGCCGCCCGGCACGAAGAGCGAGGTGAACACCTGGCGGAAGGCCGGGTTCTCCGCCCCCCAGCCGGTGCGCATGAGGGTGATCATGGCATCGGCCTGTTCAATATCAAGCGGGTCGCCGCGCAGCCGCCGTCCGCGGGCAAAGCCGCCATAGAGCACCAGCTTGCTCACCCGTTCCGGGTGCTTCACCGCATAGGCGATGCTCACCGCACAGCCCTGCGAGGCGCCAAACAGGGCAAAACGCTTGTGCCCCGCCGCCTCGACCACCGCTTCGAGGTCGCGCACGAAGGCGTCAAAGGAAATGTCCTGCACGTCCCAGTCCGACAGCCCGTTGCCGCGCGCGTCATAGCGGATGAGCTGGTGTTCGCTGGCCATCCATTTCAGCAGGTGGCTCCACACCGGGCTTTCCCAGTCATATTCCAGATGGTTCAGCCAGTTTCCGGCCTTGATCAGCGGCGGCCCCTCGCCCACCTTGGCATAGGCGATGCGCACGTCATTTCCCGAGGTGCAGAACAGGATTTCCTGGTGCAGCGTGGCTTCCGGTTCCGGCGCGGGCTGCTCTTCTCCAGAATCAGGGATTGCCTGTCCGACAAAGCGGTAACCCCGGCGCGGCAGGGTCTTTATCAGCTTCTGTTCGGCGCCGCTGTCGCCCACAGCCTTGCGCGCCGCATTGATCCGGCTGGTGAGCGTTGACAGCGAGACAACGCGCCCCTGCCAGACGGCATTGAACAACTCCTCGTTGCTGACCACCCGGTCCTGGTTTTGAATAAGAAAGGCCAGAAGGTCAAAGACCTGCGGCTCCACCTCGACAAGCTTGCCATCATGACGCAGTTCCATGCGTCCGGTGTCCAGCACGTAACCATCGAAGTCGTAGCGCAAGAGTATCTCCTCCGCCCCCGCGCGCCTTCTAGCGCGATAATCAAGGACATCTCAAGGAAAAATCAAGCCAGCCTCAAAGCCTTGTGTCCGCCAGGAGACTAAACACCGCACCATGAACCGGGCCGGCTTGCCCAAGAAAAACAACGGCAGCGCTGCAGACGGTTCTTTTTTGGCTTAACATTGAAACCCAAGGATAGACGAAAATGAAGACCCTGTTGATCTCCCTCGCCGTCGTCGCGGCTCTCTCCGGCGCCGCTTCGGCATCAGAGCGCAACTATGACCTGCGTGAATCCGACACCTATTTCGGCAAGTTCTCGCAGCAGCTCCGGAATGGCCACAAGGCCTACACCACCGTCGACGCTCTGGCCGCCGCCCAAGAGGGCCGCACGCTCACCAACTTCGAGCGCCTGATGAAGATCTCGGCAGAAAACGAAAGCGGCCGCAAGTAAGCCTACGTTTCTACGAGGGCGCGGCCGGACTTAAGCCCCCTGTCCGGCCGCGGTTTTTTGCCCCTGCCCGGCCCGATCAAGGAACCGCCATGTCAGTCAGTTATTCAACCCCCAACAAAATGCGCCCGCGGCGCCTGCGCCAGCGTTTCATGACCCTGGCGGTTCAGCCCTGGAACATGTTTTTCAACGTGATGGCACGGCGCAGCACCCGTGCAACGCTTGCCGCAATGGATGACCATATGCTCAAGGATATCGGGGTTTCCCGCAGCGACATCGAACGCATCGCCCGCGACAGGCCGGACTGAAAAAAATCTTATCGTCTATTCCGCGCTGCTGGAACTCAGGCCGCTGGCTTGTTCACAAACATGCCCCAGATGAAGAGCACGATCACTGCGCCAATCACCGCGCCAATGAAGCCCGCCCCCTCGCCAGGGCGATAGAAGCCAAGCGCCTGGCCCAGGAAGCTTGCGACGAAAGCACCGACAATGCCGAGGATTGTTGTGAGGATGAATCCCGAGGGTTCATTCGTGCCAGGCGTCACCAATTTGGCGATGACGCCTGCGATGAAGCCGATAATGATCGTCCAGAGAATGCCCATAAGTGAATCGCTCCTGCGTTGGCTCTCAACCGGAACATATCATTGCGCGCGGCACTTTATCAATGACAGAGTCTTGCAATTGACTTATTCTTTCCCAAATATATCTGTGCAAAATAAAGGAGAGTATTATGGCGAGAGGCATGCCTTCACTTGCAGCCCTGTTGGGCTTGGTGGCCGTGGCCGGTTATCAGAACCGCGACAAGATCGGCGAATTTGTCAAGGGCCTTTCCAGCTCCGATCCCTCCAGTGCCACCGGCGGGATGATCGCGAGCGTCAAGAAGGCCATTGCCGGCAGCCCGACCGCCGCCAGCATCACCGGCGGGCTCGGCGAACTGGTGGACCATTTCGCCAAGAGCGGCCAGGGCGATAC
>JBAVOA010000347.1:0-3898 GCA_049691635.1 Aestuariivirga sp.
AATGCACGATAGGGTTGTTCATTGTGCCGCCAAAGGCGGGATGGGGATGCAGGAGGATTGCGATGGGTGATCCCGCAGGCTTGGCATGGTGATAACGGGCTTCAATACGGCCGGCTGGGCCGTTAAATATGACTTCAGGCATCCCGTGGGGTCCGTTTCATTATTTTCGCCCGTTTGAATTCTTCCACTGAACCACCTCGTAATAGTTGACTCGTGAAGTCGGGCTTTCTATATCTGTTCTTTAGAATGGTTCAAGAAAGCAGCTGCTTTCAGGCCCCGGTCAGTTGGCTCAGGCTTTAGCACGGCACGGGGGGCAAAAAGCAAGCTTTTCGTGCAGCGGACAAAGGAAAAACCGATGAAAATGAGCACCAAAGGCCGCTATGCCGTCATGGCCATGATCGATATCGGCCAGAATTCGGCGGGCAGTCCCGTGTCGCTTTCGGAAATTGCCGAGCGCCAGGATATCAGCCAGGAATATCTCGAACAGCTCTTCAGCAAGCTGCGCCGCGACAAGCTGGTGGAAAGCGCCAGGGGCCCCGGCGGGGGGTACAAGCTCGCCCGCGATGCCTCCGAAATTGCCGTGGCCGACATTATTCTGGCGGTGGACGAAGAACTCCGCTTCACTCGCTGTTCCGGCGATGCCGTTGACGGCTGCGTAAGGGGCGAACAATGTTCAGCCCACGATCTCTGGTCGTCCCTCGGACGCCAGATGATGCACTTCCTCGGCTCCATTACCCTTGAGGATGTGGTTGAAAAGCGCAACCTCGCGCTGTCGGCCACCATCAAGCAGGCCAAAGACCGCCATGTGAGGCCCGAACGTTGAGATCATACCTTGACCATAACGCCACCAGCCCCTTGCGCCCCGCGGTCAGGGAAGCGATGGGCGCTGCCATGGATGTCGAAGGCAATGCCTCGTCGGTTCACCGGGAAGGCCGCGCCGCGCGAAAGCTGCTGGACGATTCGCGTGAGGTTCTCGCCCGCAGCATAGGTGTCATCGCGCCCATGATGTCATTTACCTCCGGCGGCTCCGAGGCCAACAACCTTGCCATCAAGGGTGCCCCCGCTGAGCGCATCCTCGTCTCGGCCATCGAACATCCTTCAATAATCGAAGCAGCCAAGGCCGTGCACAAGCCCGCCGAATTCATTCCAGTCACCTCCGAAGGCCTTGTCGATCTCACAGCCCTTTCAAAAATGCTCGAAGGCCCTAAGGCCCTGGTCAGCGTCATGCTCGCCAACAATGAGACGGGCGTCATTCAGCCGCTCCGCGAAATCGTGGCGCTCGCCCAGGCCCATGGTGCATTGGTGCATACCGATGCGGTGCAGGCCTTCGGAAAAATCCCGGTCAACTTCGGCTTGCTGGGCGTCGACATGATGACGCTTGCAGCTCACAAGATCGGCGGCCCAACCGGCATAGGCGCCCTTGTGGTACGCGATGGCTTGGCCCTTGAACCTCTCATCCATGGCGGCGGTCAGGAATTGCGCCGCCGGGCCGGTACCGAAAATCTTGTCGGTATCGCCGGCTTTGCCGCTGTCGCCAAGCAAAGTCAGTTGGATATCAGCGGCTTGCGCGACCAGCTTGAGGAGGCGCTTGAAGGCGCCGTGATCTTCGGGGGAAATACGCAGAGGCTGTCCAACACGATCAATTTCTCCCACCTGGGAATGTCGGCCGAAACCCTGCTGATGAATTTTGACCTCGATGGCATCGCCGTGTCATCGGGCTCGGCCTGTTCCTCCGGAAAGGTAAAAAAGTCCCATGTCCTCACTGCCATGGGCGTTGCCCCCGATCTGGCACGCGGCGCGATCCGTATCAGCCTTGGCTGGAACACCACTCCTGAACACATCGAACACTTCATCACTGTCTGGCGCAAGCTCCTGGCCCGCCACAAAGCAAAAGCGGCGGCATAAATCATGGCTGATCTCGACACCATCGAACTCGTCAAGGATATCGAAGTCGATAAATACAAATACGGCTTCACCACCGATATTGAATCGGATTTCGCGCCAAAGGGCCTGAATGAAGGCATCGTCAAGTTCATCTCCAACAAGAAGGGCGAACCCACCTGGATGCTGGAGTGGCGTCTCGAAGCCTACCGCCGCTGGCTCCAGATGGAAGAGCCCACCTGGGCCCGCGTCTCGTTCCCCAAGATCGATTTCCAGGATCTCTATTATTACGCCGCACCCAAAAGCATGGCATCGCCCAAAAGCCTCGATGAAATTGATCCCAAGCTCCTGGAAACCTATGCCAAGCTCGGCATTCCCCTGAAGGAACAGGAGATTCTCGCCGGTGTCAGGAAGCAGGGCGAGAAGAGCACGCTCGATGACGAAGGCAATGAAGTGATCGCTGGCCGCGTGGCCATCGACGCCGTATTTGATTCCGTCTCCGTCGTCACCACCTTCAAGGCCGAACTCGCCAAGGCCGGTATCATCTTCTGCTCCATCTCGGAAGCGCTGCGCGAACACCCCGAACTGGTGAAGAAATATCTTGGCTCCGTCGTGCCTCAAGGCGACAACTTCTATGCGGCCCTCAATGCGGCGGTGTTTTCCGATGGCTCCTTCGTCTATGTGCCGCCAGGCACCCGCTGCCCCATGGAGCTTTCCACCTATTTCCGCATGAACGCCAAGAACACTGGCCAGTTCGAGCGCACCCTGATCATCGCCGACAAGGGCTCCTACGTCTCCTATCTCGAAGGCTGCACCGCCCCCATGCGCGAGGAAAGCCAGCTCCATGCCGCCGTGGTGGAACTGATCGCGCTGGATGATGCCGAAATCAAATACTCCACCGTGCAGAACTGGTACCCCGGCGATGCCGAAGGCAAGGGCGGCGTCTATAATTTTGTGACGAAGCGCGGCGACTGCCGGGGCAGGGGTGCGAAGATCAGTTGGACCCAGGTTGAAACCGGCTCGGCAATCACCTGGAAATATCCAAGCTGCATCCTGCGCGGCGACAATTCGCGCGGCGAATTCTATTCCATCGCCATTTCCAATGGCCGCCAGCAGGTGGACAGCGGCACCAAGATGATTCACTTGGGCAAGAACACGTCGAGCCGCATCATCTCCAAGGGCATCGCCGCAGGCCGCAGCGATAATACTTATCGCGGCCTTGTCTCGGCCCACCGCAAGGCCACCAACGCCCGCAACTTCACCCAGTGCGACTCGCTCCTCATCGGCGACAAGTGCGGCGCCCATACGGTGCCCTACATCGAAGCGAAGACCTCGACCGCCCAGTTCGAACACGAAGCCACGACCTCGAAGATTTCCGACGACCAGATGTTCTACTGCATGTCGCGCGGCCTCAACCAGGAAGAGGCGGTCGCCCTCATCGTCAACGGCTTCGTCCGCGATGTGCTGCAGCAATTGCCCATGGAATTCATGGCGGAAACGCAAAAACTCATCGGTATCTCTCTTGAAGGTTCAGTAGGATAAAATGCTCGAAATCAAAAATCTCCATGTCAAGCTCGCTGATGAAGATCGCGTCATCCTCAATGGCCTCACCCTCTCCGTGAAGCCCGGCGAAGTGCATGCCATCATGGGTCCCAATGGCTCCGGTAAATCCACGCTTTCCTATGTGCTCTCGGGCCGCGAGGGCTATGAGGTGACTGAAGGCTCTGTCACCTATAACGGCGAAGACCTGCTGGCCATGGCGCCATCGGAGCGTGCCGCCAGGGGCGTGTTCCTCGCCTTCCAGTATCCCATCGAAATTCCGGGCGTTGCCACCATGCAGTTTCTCAAGGTGGCGCTGAATTCCCAGAAGAAGGCCCGTGGCGAGAAGGAACTCTCCACCCCCGATTTCATGCGCCTGGTAAAGGAGCGTGCGGCCAAACTGAACATCGGTCCGGACATGCTGAAGCGTCCGGTCAATGTGGGCTTTTCCGGCGGCGAAAAAAAGCGTGCCGAAATC
>JBAVOA010000348.1:0-1893 GCA_049691635.1 Aestuariivirga sp.
CAGAACAACTGAAGCAACCAAGGCTAGTTTGCTCTCAAGTGAGCCGCCCCTGGTTGATCTGTTCGAGGGATGGTGGGCGATGAGAGACTCGAACTCCCGACATCTTCGGTGTAAACGAAGCGCTCTACCAACTGAGCTAATCGCCCTCTGCGCCACTCCTTAGCCAGATGAATAAGCCATTGCAAGGGCCATAAGAAACCCCGTGCGGGTTCTGAGGGCGCACGGGGCTGATAGGTTTAAAACGCCGTCAGATGTTAGCCGTTAACTGCCTCCTTGAGTAGTTTGCCTGCTTTGAATTTCGCACGTTTTGAGGCAGGAAGCTTGATGGCTTTCCCGGTCTGCGGATTGCGCGCCTCGCCCGCCTTGCGGCGCGTCACGGTGAAGGTCCCGAAGCCTATGAGGCGCACATCGTCGCCCTGGCGCAATGCCCTCATGATGTTCTCGATAGTGGCTTCCACGGCCTCGCCAGCCTCGCCCCGCGTGAGGCGCGTGTCCTTTGCGACCTTGGCAATCAATTCGTTCTTGTTCATGTCTTCGCACTCCCACAGACCCCAGGGGGAAGAAAAGCCTGCAAACCAAACGCCGTGGAGACAGAAAACGACAAAGTGCCAGGGATTCGCAAGAGTCCGGCGGAGAAAAATTTAATTGAGAGTCAGATCAACGGGTTAGGGCCAGCCCCATAAAAAAGCAGGCGGAGCACGGATGCTCCGCCTGCTGATTATCTGCAAAAAGCGATTCGAATGGCGTTAGTGCGCCCGGGCGCCCTCGCCCGACTTGTCGGCCAGGGCACGGGCGGCTGCGGCGGCTTCTTCGGCCACTTCATCCCATTCAATCGGCACAGGCATGCGGACCAGCGCGTGTTTCAGCACGTCATCCATCATGGCCACCGGAATGATCTCCATGCCGGATTTCACCGAGTCCGGGATTTCCGCCAGATCCTTGGCATTTTCCTCGGGAATCATCACTTTCTTGATGCCGCCGCGAAGGGCTGCAAGCAACTTTTCCTTCAGGCCACCAATCGGCAGCACCCGGCCGCGAAGGGTGATTTCACCGGTCATGGCGACATCCTTGCGCACGGGAATGCCCGTCATGACGGACACGATCGCGGTCACCATGCCGACGCCGGCCGATGGACCATCCTTGGGCGTGGCGCCTTCCGGCACATGCACATGGATATCCTTCTTGTCGAAGACCGGCGGTTTGACACCAATGGAAGGAGCCCGCGAACGCACATAGGAGGACGCCGCGGAAATGGATTCCTTCATCACTTCCTTCAAATTGCCCGTCACCGTCATCTTGCCCTTGCCAGGCATCATGAGAGCTTCGATGGTCAACAGTTCGCCGCCAACTTCCGTCCAGGCAAGGCCGGTTACGACACCAACCTGGTCCTCACGTTCGGCTTCGCCGTGCTTGTATTTCTGCACGCCAAGATACTGGTTCACCACTTCCGGCGTTACCTTGATCTTCTTCTTCTTCGACATCATGAGATCCTTCACGGCCTTGCGGGCAATGGTGTTGATCTCACGCTCGAGATTACGAACGCCAGCTTCGCGCGTGTAACGGCGAATGGCCTCGTAAATCGCATCGTCGGTGATTTCGAACTCCTTCTTGTCCAGGGCATGATTTTCCATCACTTTTGGAACAAGATGGCGCTTGCCGATTTCCATCTTCTCCTCTTCGGTGTAGCCGGCGATCCTGATGATCTCCATGCGGTCGAGAAGGGCCGGCGGAATGTTGAGCGTGTTCGAGGTGGTGACAAACATCACGTTCGACAGGTCGTATTCCACTTCAAGATAGTGGTCCATGAAGGTCGAGTTCTGTTCGGGATCCAAAACCTCAAGCAAGGCCGATGACGGGTCGCCACGGAAATCCATGCCCATCTTGTCGATTTCA
>JBAVOA010000349.1:0-10886 GCA_049691635.1 Aestuariivirga sp.
TGCCAAATGCATTGGCGATCTGTCCCTCTCCAGGCGTCCTATGGGCCGGGTGACCAAGCCTCTCGAGGAGATGGGCGTGCGCTTCGAAGCAGCCGAGGGAAACCGCCTGCCGCTCACCATCTATGGCGCGAAACATGCGGTGCCCATCACCTACACCCTGCCCGTGGCCTCGGCCCAGGTGAAATCGGCGGTGCTGCTGGCAGGCCTCAATGCCCCCGGACGCACCACGGTCATCGAGCCCGTGGCGACGCGCGACCATACGGAGCGCATGCTGAGGGCCTTTGGCGCACACCTCGCCATTGAGGTGAAAGACGGTGCCCGGCATATTTCCGTCGCAGGCCAGCACGAATTGCAGGCCCAGGACATTGTTATTCCCGGCGACCCCTCCTCGGCGGCCTTCCCCATGGTGGCGGCTCTCCTCAGCGACGACTCGGATATCACCATTGAGAATATCATGCTCAATCCGACGCGCACCGGACTGATCACCACCCTCATCGAAATGGGCGGCCATATTGAAATCGAAAACCGCAGGACTGCCGGCGGCGAAGACGTGGGCGACCTGCGGATAAAATCCTCGAAGCTCCATGGCGTGCGGGTGCCTGCCTTCCGCGCCCCTTCGATGATCGATGAATATCCGATCCTGTCGGTGGCCGCCTCTTTTGCCGAAGGCACCACCCGCATGGATGGCCTGGAGGAATTGCGGGTGAAGGAAAGCGACCGCCTTGCGGCGGTGGAAGCCGGCCTGCAAGTGAATGGCGTGCTGACCCAGTCGGGCAAGGACTGGCTGGAGGTCACCGGTGGCGGTGCGCCCGGCGGCGGCAAGGTTGAAACCCATATGGACCACCGCATCGCCATGTCCTTTCTGGTGATGGGATTGGCCTCGCGCATTCATACCAGCATTGACGACGGCAGTTTCATTGCCACGAGCTTTCCTGATTTCATTGGCCTGATGAACGGCATGGGCGCCCGGATTTCCGCCCTCGAACCCAAGTGATCATCGCCGTTGACGGTCCGGCCGCCGCAGGCAAGGGTACCATTGCCAGGGCACTGGCCAGGCATTTCGGCTATCACTTCCTTGATACGGGAACCCTCTATCGCCGGGTCGGCCTGGCGCTGCTCAAATCCGGGGCTGATCCGTCCGACCGCGTGGTGGCCATTGCCATCGCCCAGAACCTGGGCGCTGAGGCCTATGAGGAGCAGAAGCTTCGCAGCGAAGCTGTGGGGACCGCCGCCTCCGTCGTGGCGGTCATTCCCGAAGTGCGCACCGCCCTTCTTGAGCTTCAGCGCCAGTTCGCCAGAAAGCCGCCTGGCGCCGTGCTGGATGGCCGCGACATCGGCACCGTTGTCTGCCCCGATGCGGAGGTCAAAATCTATGTGACCGCCTCTGCCGAGGTCCGCGCCAAACGCCGTCAAGAAGAACTCAAGTCCTACGGGCAAAATATTGACTTTGCTGCCGTTCTTGAGGATATCAAGACGCGCGACAAACGCGACAGCACCCGCATGACAGCCCCCTTGCTCCCGGCAAGCGATGCCACCGTGCTGGATACCTCGGAGATGACGATTGAGGCAGCGATTGCCGCCGCCATCGCCCTAGTTCGCTGAACTGCCCTTCCAGGAAATCAGCAAAATCCAGGCTGTATAGACAAATAGCCCGCCGGCCACCGCAATCCAGAGGGGCTGCTGGGTGTAGAACACCTCGAAGGCTGTCCAGGCCGCAAGCACCCCCACCAGGGCAATCCGCCGCCACAGGGGCTTGTAAAAGGGATGGCTTTCATCAACGATTTTCATGGGGTCAAACTAGGGCACGCGAGCGCCCCAGTCGAGGTTGAATCAAGCGGTTGCCCTGCCATGGGGATTGAGCTATAGCCAGCCCCGTTGGAGGTCGCCTGCTCCTCAGCGGGTGAACGTAACCGGGGCGCCAGACTGTTTTACAGTGCGCGCCCTTCATTGTTTCAGGATTGGCACAGATTGCGAAGCCTCCGAGCTTCTGTGCTGGCGCTGGAACGCAGCAACGTGGAACATTCCCCAATGGGATGGTCCGCATAACCGTTAGGACTACCGCTCACATGGCGAAATCTGTCGCTTCCATGAACCCCACCCGCGAAGACTTTGAAGCCCTCCTCACCGAGAGCTATCTCGATAACCCGGCCACCGAAGGTGTGGTTGTGAAGGGCCGTGTCACGGCCGTTGAAAATGATTTTGTGATCATCGATGTCGGTCTGAAGACCGAGGGCCGCGTCGCCCTGAAGGAATTTTCCCAGCCCGGCAAGGACGTTGTCATCAAGGCCGGCGATACGGTTGAGGTCTATCTCGAGCGTATCGAGAACGCCCTTGGCGAAGCCGTCCTGTCGCGCGACAAGGCGCGGCGTGAAGAGGCCTGGACCCGCCTCGAAGAAATGAGCACCAAGAATGAGCGCGTCGATGGCGTGATCTTCGGCCGTGTCAAAGGCGGCTTTACCGTTGATCTCGGCGGCGCCGTGGCCTTCCTGCCCGGCAGCCAGGTTGACATCCGCCCGATTCGCGATGTCGGCCCGCTGATGCATGTGTCCCAGCCCTTCCAGATACTGAAGATGGACCGCCGCCGTGGCAACATCGTTGTCTCGCGCCGCGCCATCATGGAAGAAACCCGCGCCGAACAGCGTTCTGAACTCGTGCAAAATCTCGCCGAAGGCCAGGTTGTTGATGGCGTGGTCAAGAACATCACCGATTACGGCGCTTTCGTTGACCTCGGCGGCATCGACGGCCTGCTCCACGTCACTGATATCGCCTGGAAGCGCGTGAATCATCCTTCCGACGTCTTGGCCGTCGGCCAGACCCTGAAGGTCCAGATCGTCCGCATCAATCCGGAAACCCAGCGCATCTCGCTCGGCATGAAGCAGCTCGACAAGGATCCGTGGGAACTCGTGTCCGGCAAATATCCGATCGGTGCAAGGGTGCGCGGCAAGGTGACCAACATCACCGACTACGGCGCATTCATCGAGCTTGAGGATGGCATTGAAGGCCTCGTCCACGTCTCGGAAATGAGCTGGACCAAGAAGAACGTTCACCCCGGGAAGATTCTTTCAACCTCGGAAGAGGTTGAAGTGCAGGTTCTGGAAATCGACAGCGCCAAACGCCGTATTTCCCTTGGCCTAAAGCAGGTCCAGGACAATCCGTGGGAAACCTTCTCCTCGAAATATCCCAACGGCACCCATGTCGAAGGCGAGATCAAGAACATTACCGAGTTCGGCCTGTTCATCGGCCTCGATGGCGATGTGGACGGCATGGTCCATCTCTCCGATCTCGACTGGAAGCGTCCGGGCGAAGAAGCCATCAAGGATTACAAGAAGGGCGATGTCGTCAAGGCCCTCGTTCTCGATGTGGACCGCGAGAAGGAGCGCATCTCGCTCGGCATCAAGCAGCTCTCCGGCGACCAGCCGAAGTCGGCTGGTAGCGCCAGCGGCGGCATCAAGAAAGGCGACACCGTGACCTGCGAAGTGGTCAAGGTTGAGGATGCCGGCCTTGAAGTGAAGGTCGCAGGGTCTGACATGGCCGCCTATGTCAAGCGCGGCGATCTTGCCCGTGACCGTTCTGAACAGCGCACCGAACGCTTTGCCGTTGGCGAGAAGTTCGATGCAAAGGTCACAGTCTACGACGCCAAGGCACGCAAGATGAACGTGTCCATCAAGGCCCTCGAAATCTCCGATGAGAAGGAAGCCGTTGCCCAGTATGGTTCGTCTGATTCAGGCGCTTCCCTTGGCGATATCCTCGTGGCTGCCCTCAAGAAGAAAGACGCCGAAGGCAAGGAATAGACTTTAGTCTCGCGACAATTATCTCCGCCCCGATGGGTTCATCCGGGCGGAGTTTTTGTATATATCATCAGTCTGATCTTGGAGGATTCGCATGTCGATAAGCCAGGCCGAAATGATCGTTGACCGCAGGCAGCTGAAACGGCGCCTGTTCCGCTGGCGCATTCTGGCCGCTCTTGCGGTTCTTCTCGCGCTGGTGGCGTTGTTCTGGAGTGGCGGCGATTTCAAGAAACGCTTTGACCACATCGCTCGCATCCATATCGACGGCCTGATCACCGGAGATGAGGCAACGCTCAACCTTCTCGATGGTCTTGCGGCTTCCAACCACGTCAAGGGCGTCATCATCCGCATCGACAGCCCAGGCGGCACCACCGCCGGCTCCGAGGCGATTTACGAAAAGATCAGGAAGATCGCCAAGGACAAGCCCGTGGTGGCGGTGATGGATACGGTGGCGGCCTCTGGCGGTTACATCACCGCGATTGCCGCCGATTATATCGTGGCCCGCGGCAACACGATCACCGGGTCCATCGGGGTGATTTTTTCTTTCCCCGAGATTTCCAAGCTGCTTGATACGCTGGGCATCAAGATGGAAGAGATCAAGTCGGGCGAGCTCAAGGCAGAACCCTCGCCCTACAAGCCCGTCTCGGACCACGTGCGGCAGGTGTCCAACGAGATGGTGCAGGAGTCCTTTGCCTGGTTCACCGGGCTGGTGGTTGAGCGCCGCGAGCTTTCTGCCGAACGGGTCAAGGTTCTGGCCGATGGCCGCGTCTATACGGGCCGCCAGGCCGTCACCGAGAAGCTGATTGATGCCCTGGGCGGCGAAGAGGTGGGGCTCGATTGGCTTCAGACGCAAAAGAATGTCCCGAAGAATTTGGAAATAGTCGAATGGCACAATCCCGTGAATGCCGACCCCTCGGGCCTGGGCTTCTCGATTGCGGATATTGTGCTCAAGGCCTTGGGCTTTGAGGGCCTCCGGCGCCAGGTCGAAAGCGCGAGGCTTGACGGTTTGCTCGTGCTTTGGCACCCTCAGCTTTGAGCTCCAGAAGAGATAGGCCAGAATCATGATAAAATCTGAACTCGTGCAAAAGATTGCCGACGGCAACACCCATCTCTATCACCGCGACGTCGAGCGCATCGTGAACAAGATCCTCGATGAAATCATCCGCGCCATGAAGGACGGCGAGCGCGTCGAGCTGCGCGGCTTCGGCGCCTTTTCGGTGAAGTCCAGAAGTGCCCGCACCGGGCGCAATCCGCGCACCGGCGGGGCGGTTGAAGTCACTCCCAAGCGGGTGCCTTTTTTCAAGACCGGCAAGGAACTGCGCGCCCGGCTGAACGGCAAGACGGAATGATGCTGCAGCGTATCCTTCGCTGGACCATCGGCCTGCCCATCGCAATTATTGTCATTTCCTTCGCCATTGCCAATCGCCAGTGGATTACAATTTCACTTGATCCCTTTTCCCGCGACGCGCCCTTCGCCGCCATGGACATGCCCCTGTGGGTGCTGTTCTTTTGCGGCGTGTTTTTTGGCTTGATCGCCGGCTGGATTGCCTGCTGGACCTCGCAAGGCAAGTGGCGGCGCTCGGCCAGGGAAACCCGCCGGGACCTGGTGCGCGCCCAGCAGGAAGCCAGCCAGTTGCGCCGCGAAGGGCCTCTGCCACCGGATAGTATGCTGTGAAAGTTATATCTGCCGCGGAATTGGCCGCAATCGCGGGCTATGCCGATATCGTCGAGGCGCTGCGCGAAGGCTTCAGGGCTGATATCGCAACCCCGGTCCGCCATCACCACGAGACATCACCGGTCTCGACTCTCCTTTTGATGCCTGCCTGGTCAAAGGACTGGACCGGCTTGAAAACGGTTGTGGTCAAGACCGACAATGCCGCGAGAAACCTGCCCACGGTTCAGGCGAGTTATAGTCTCATCAACAATGACACGGGCGAAACCGTGGCCATCATGGATGGCACGGAATTGACCCGCCGGCGCACCGCCGCAGCCTCTGCTCTGGCTGCCGGCTATCTCGCCCGTCCCGATGCCTCAACCCTCGTGCTTGTCGGTGCAGGGGCGTTGGGGGGCCATTTTGTCAGGGCCCATGCAGCAGTGCGCCCGATCAGGAAGGTTTTCATTTACAATCGCTCACCTGAAAAAGCCGCAGCCCTTGCGGCTGAACTCGTGCGCGAAGGGTTTCAGGCAACCGGCACTGGCGATCTGGAAGCGGCCGTCGGCCAAGCCGATATCGTATCCTGTGTGACAACCTCCACCGCGCCGATTGTCCGGGGCGCATGGCTGAAACCCGGCACCCACGTCGATCTGGCCGGAGCCTTCAAGCCCGGCATGCGTGAAACCGATGGCGAGGTTGTGGCCCGGGCCCGGGTTTTTGTGGATACCAGAGAGGGTGCGCTTTCCGAGGCGGGCGACCTTTTGCAGGCCCGCGACGAAGGCAAGTTCGATTTCGCCAAGGTGCAGGGCGATCTCTTCGACCTCTGCCGGGGGACCATGAAGGGCCGCGAGCGTCCGGAGGAAATCACCCTGTTCAAGTCCTGCGGCACCGCCCTGGAGGACCTTGCTACGGCCATCATGGTCTATTTGCGCTCCTGAACATTTGCGGCTAACGAGAGCCCCATGAGCCAGACCAATCCCATCTGCGTGGCCCTTGATACGCCCGATATTGACCATGCGCGCAGCCTTGCCAAGGCCCTTGTGCCCCACGTGGGCTACATGAAAGTCGGCATGGAATTCTTCTACGCCCATGGCGCCAGGGGTTATGCCGCCGTGGCTGCCGAGGGCCTGCCGATTTTTCTCGATCTGAAGCTTCACGACATTCCCAATACGGTAGCCTCCGCCATGAAGGCGCTGATGCAGTTGTCGCCCCGCCCGGCTATTGTAAACCTCCACGCCATGGGCGGGCTGGACATGATGAAGGCGGCGGCTGATGCGGTCGGCGGGCGGGCCAGGCTCATCGCCGTGACCGTGTTGACCAGCCTTTCAAATGAAGACATCTGGGCGGCAGGGTTTAACGCGAACCAGGACACCGGCGCCCATGCGACCTCGCTCGCAAAACTTGCGAAGACGGCAGGCCTTGATGGCGTTGTGTGCAGTCCCCATGATCTTGCAGGCATTCGCGCCGCTGTGGGCAAGGATTTCCTGACCGTTGTTCCCGGCATCCGTCCCGCCGAGGAAGCCGCCCATGACCAGAAGCGCATCGCCACACCAAATGCTGCCATTGCTGCCGGGGCCGATATTCTGGTGATTGGCCGGGCCATTACAGGCTCAGCCGATCCCGCTGCAGCAGCGCAGAAAATTCTGGACAAGCTGCGCCATGGTTGACGTCAAGATTTGCGGACTGTCCACACTGGAATCTGTCGATGCTGCAATCGAAGCGGGTGCTGCTCTTGTCGGTCTGGTTTTTTTCCCAAGAAGTCCACGCAACGTATCCTTGCAACAGGCGAAGATGCTCGCGGATCATGCGCGGGGCCGGGCAAAGATCGTGGCCCTGATCGTCGATGCCGATGCTGTCTTGCTACGCGAGATCAATGACAGTGTCGCGCCAGACCTTTATCAGGCCCATGGCTCCGAGACGCCGCAGCGCGCGCTTGAGATCAACAAGCTCACGGCGAAACCGGTGATCAAGGCGATCAAGGTTGCCGATAGCAGCGACATTGCCAAGGCAGCCGATTACACCGGCAAGGCGAGCCTCATTCTCTATGATGCGAAAGCTCCTGAGACGTTGGCAAATGCGCTTCCCGGCGGCAACGGGGTTGCCTTCGACTGGACCCTGCTGGGCGGCCCCGATCAGACAGAGGGCTTCATTCTTTCCGGCGGGCTCACTCCGGAAAATGTCGCGCGCGCCATTAGGGTAACGGGAGCTCCCATCGTCGATGTCTCTTCAGGCGTCGAATCGGCCCCCGGAATTAAGGATTTAAACCTCATTCGGAAATTCATTGAGGCGGCGCAGGCGGCCCGCTAAAACACCTTTGAAAGCGAGTATTTATGACGACAGCACAGGTTAATTCCTATCGCACCGGCCCCGACGAAAGAGGCCTGTTTGGCATCTATGGCGGGCGTTTCGTAGCCGAAACTTTGATGCCGCTCATTCTGGAGCTCGAGCAGGCCTACAGGCACGCCAAGGCGGACCCGTCCTTTCAGGCCGAACTGGATTCCTTCCTTGAACATTACGTGGGCCGCCCCAGCCCGCTCTATTTCGCCGAGCGCCTGACTGAACATCTGGGCGGCGCAAAAATCTATTTCAAGCGCGATGAGTTGAACCATACAGGTGCCCACAAGATCAACAATGTGATGGGTCAGATCCTGCTGGCCCGCCGCATGGGCAAGAAGCGCATCATTGCCGAGACGGGGGCAGGCCAGCATGGCGTTGCCACCGCCACGGCCTGTGCCCGCTTTGGTCTTGAATGTATTGTGTATATGGGCTCGGTCGATATTGAGCGCCAGAAGCCCAACGTGTTCCGCATGAAGCTGCTGGGGGCCGAGGTTGTTCCAGCACTCTCCGGCTCGCGCACTTTGAAGGACGCACTGAACGAGGCGCTCCGCGATTGGGTGGCCAATGTCGAAGACACCTTCTATTGTATCGGTACGGTGGCGGGTCCCCATCCCTATCCGGAAATGGTGCGCGATTTTCAATCCATCATCGGTATTGAAACGAAGCGCCAGATGCTGGCCCGTGAGGGCCGCCTGCCGGATTCGCTGGTGGCCGCCATCGGTGGCGGGTCAAATGCCATGGGCCTGTTCCATCCCTTCCTCGATGACAAGGAAGTGGAAATCATCGGCGTCGAGGCGGCGGGCCTCGGCCTTCGCACCAAGAAACATGCAGCCTCGATTACCGGCGGCAGGCCGGGCGTTCTCCATGGCAACCGCACCTATCTGCTGATGGACGATGACGGCCAGATCACCGAGGGCCACTCCATTTCGGCGGGCCTCGATTACCCCGGCATCGGCCCGGAACATTCCTGGCTGCACGACATGAAGCGTGTGCAATATGTGGCCGCAACCGACAAGGAAGCATTGGCTGCCTTCCAGCTCTGCTGCAAGCTTGAAGGTATCATTCCTGCCCTTGAGCCTTCCCATGCGCTGGCCCATGTCATGAAAATCGCGCCGACAAGGCCCAAGGATCATTTGATGGTGATGAACCTGTGCGGCCGTGGCGACAAGGATATCTTCACCGTGGCCGATATCCTCGGAGTGAAACTGTGACGGGCCGTTTGGAACGCCGCTTCGCTGAATTGAAGCAACAGGGCCGCGCCGCACTTGTGACATTTGTGACCGCTGGTGATCCCGACTATGAAACCTCGCTCAAGATCATCGCGGGCCTGCCCAAGGCCGGCGCCGATGTGATCGAATTCGGCATGCCCTTCACCGATCCCATGGCCGATGGCCCCGCCATCCAGGCGGCGGGACTGCGCGCCCTCCATGCCGGCCAGACCATGAAGAAAACCCTGAAGCTTGTGCGCGAGTTCCGCGCGGGTGACAAGGAAACGCCAGTGGTGTTGATGGGCTACTACAATCCCATCTACGTCTATGGCGTGGACAGGTTTCTGAAGGATGCCAAGGCGGCGGGCGTCGACGGCCTGATTGTTGTCGATCTTCCGCCCGAGGAAGATGACGAGCTCTGCCTTCCCGCCATGGCGGCTGATATCAATTTCATCCGCCTTGCAACGCCGACCACCGACGACAAGCGTGCCCCTGCCGTGTTCAAGAATACCAGCGGCTTTGTCTATTATGTTTCGGTTCTCGGCATCACCGGCACCAAGGCGCCCGATCTCAAGAGTGTCGAGAAGAACGTGAACCGCCTGCGCAAGCACACCAGCCTGCCGATTGCCGTGGGCTTTGGCGTCAAGACCGCGGCCCAGGCCCGCGCCATTGCCAAAAGCGCCGATGGCGTCGTGGTGGGATCAACCCTCGTTTCGGCCATCAAGGACAGCCTGACAAAGGCCGGAAAGCCTTCACCCAAGACGGTAAAGGCGGTACACTCCCTGGTGAGCGACATTGCCCGTGGCGTAAGGAGCTAGATCAGGTGAACTGGATCAAGAATTTCGTCCGGCCGAAAATCCGTTCCATTCTGGGCGTCAAGCGCGATGTGCCGGAAAATATGTGGATCAAGGATCCTGAATCCGGCCAGATGGTTTTCTACCGTGACCTCGAAGCCAATCAATTCGTCTTTCCGGGCTCCGGCCATCACCACCGCCTGGCGCCGGGCCTGCGCCTCAAATCCATGTTCGACAACGGCGAGTTCGAGCCCATCGCCTTTCCCGCCGTGCCCCCCGATCCCCTGAAATTCCGGGACGAACGGAAATATGTCGACCGCCTGAAGGAAGCCCGCCAGAAATCGGAAAGCGAAGACGCCATCCATGCCGGCTTCGGCACGATTGACCAGCTTCCCATCGTGATCGCCGTCCAGGACATGGGATTTATCGCGGGCTCGCTAGGGACAGCGGCCGGGGAAGCCATCATCACCGCCATGCGTCTGGCCGTTGCCAAAAAATGCCCCTTCGTGTTTTTTGTGGCCTCGGGCGGCGCCCGCATGCAGGAAGGCATCCTGTCGCTCATGCAGATGCCGCGCACCACCGTCATGGTGCAGGAACTGCGTGCCCATAAATTGCCCTATATCGTGGTACTCACCAACCCGACGACCGGCGGCGTGACGGCCTCCTATGCCATGCTGGGGGATTTCCATATCGCCGAACCCAAGGCCCAGATCGGATTTGCCGGTACCCGCGTCATCGAGCAGACCATCCGCGAAAAGCTGCCCGAAGGTTTCCAGCGGGCTGAATATCTGCAGGAGCATGGCATGGTTGATCTCGTGGTGCATCGCCACCAGATGCGCGAGACCGTCAGCCGTATCGCCCGCATCCTGATGAAGTCAGCGGAACTCAAGGGTTCCAACAGCGGGGCACTGGTTCCGATCAGCGTCGAGTAACATCTTGGCGCCCAGCGATGCCATATTGAACCGGCTGCTCTCCCTGCATCCCAAGATCATCGATCTCAGCCTTGAGCGCATGGAGCGGATTCTGGCGCGGCTGGGAAACCCGGAACGCAGACTGCCGCCGGTCATCCATGTGGCGGGAACCAATGGCAAAGGCTCCACCGTTG
>JBAVOA010000350.1:0-3287 GCA_049691635.1 Aestuariivirga sp.
AAACCATGCTCTTCGGCTCCCAGGCCTTTCTCGAGGATGCGTCGGCTTTCGCTTTGAGCAATCACTTCCCTGAAGTTGACGCCATGAAGAAAAGCTATGAGCGCCGGGCCCGCGCCCTTGTTACGGGGCTGAAAAGCGCAAAGCACATTTCTGCCCGCATGCCCGAAGGTGGTATGTTTGTCATGGTTGACGTCCGCAAGACCGGCCTCTCCGGCGAGGATTTCGCCCGCCGGCTGCTGGCCGAGGAAAACGTCGTCACCATGCCCGGCGAAAGCTTCGGCGCCGGCGGTGCGGGCCACGTGCGCGTGGCATTGACTGTTGATGAAACGCAAATCACCGAAGCCTGCAAGCGCATGGCAAGGCTGGCGGCAAGGCTGTAAAAACCACTGCTCTTATTTTTGTTATCCCGGCCAACGCCGGGACCCAGACTTTCAGCGTTCATTCTTGTTCATAGTCTAGGCCCCGACTTTCGTCGGGTTGACAGAACAGACTAGATCACCTGATAGCCGAACTCTTCAGCCTGTTCCGTCAGCCACTCCCAGAAGCTTTCGGAAAATCCGCGGAACACCGAAAGCTCGAAGGCGTCGTTGCCAACACGGGTGAGATGCACACCCACATGGGCCATCTGCGTCAGCGCGCTTTTGCCGGTTTCAAATTCGCTTTCGTGCAGATCAACCGGCGTGCCCTTGCCCAGGACATTCCGTACCTTCGGCCCTTCGATCCGGATGATCACCCGGCCATGGCTTTGATCCGAGCAGGAAGCGAGGCCTTCCAGTTTTTTGGCGGCCTCTCCACAGGGCTTATCCAGAACGAAATATTGTTCGGCTCCCGCCCACTGGACACGGGCGCCGCGCCACGCCTTGAGTGCGTCCGCCAGCGCCTTGGCTTTGCCCTTCCGCGCAATGACGGTCACGATCGCCGCTGGATGCTTCACCAACAGCGTAACACCGGGTGTGCCACGGTCGGCGCCAAAGCGCCCATGGATGGCAAGATCGGCAAGCGGTGAAATACGGGTGAATGAATCAGGCATGGAGCTTTTTGTTCTCCCTGTCGTAATGCATGGGATCGCAGATCAAGCCATACATACGGATGTTGCGCACGCCATCGAAAATCTTCACCACTTCGCCATGCCGCTCACGGCCATTGGAAAGAAGCGCCAGCCCCAGCCACATGTTGAGCATCGGCGACCACGCCACCGATGAAATATAGCCCTGGTCCGCCGCCATCGACGGCGCATCGTCCTTTTTCAGGAGATGGGACCCCGAGCGGATCTTGTCACCCACATCAAGCGGCCTGATGCCAACGACACATTGCCGGTTCTTGTCCATAAGACCTTCGCGGCCCGCCATCATCCGCCCGATATAGTCCTTCTTGGAGGACATCATCTTGGCCAAACCGAGATCAGCCGCCGTCGTCGTGCCGTTGAGCTCGCCGCCCGCCACGTGGCCCTTTTCAATGCGCATGATGGATAACGCCTCGATGCCATAGGGCGTGATGCCGAATTCCTCGCCCGCCTGCATCAAGGCGCGGCCCACCATGTTTCCATAGTCCGCAGGCACTGCAAGCTCATATGCATGCTCGCCCGAAAACGAGATGCGGAACAGCCGCGCCGTCATCCCGCCGAGAATGCTGATCTCCCGTGCCGCGAGATACGGAAAGCTCGTATCATCCAATGTCACGCCGTCAACGATCTTCTGCAGCGTGGTCCGCGCCTTGGGTCCGGCAACCGCCATCTGGGCCCATTGCTCTGTCACCGAAACATACTGCACGTCAAGATCGGGCCAATGGGCCTGGTGGCAGAATTCCATGTGAGACATGACGCGTGCCGCATTGGCCGTGGTCGTCGTCATCAGGAAATGATCAGGCCCCAGACGCGACGTCGTGCCGTCGTCAAACACGATGCCATCTTCCCTGAGCATCAGGCCATAGCGCGCTTTGCCCACATCAAGCGTCGAAAACGTATTGCAGTAGAGCCGGTTGAGAAATTCCGCCGCGTCCTTGCCCTGCACATCGATCTTGCCGAGGGTTGACACATCGCACAGGCCGACGCCCTCGCGCGTTGCCAGAACTTCGCGCGAAGCGCTGGCCAGCCAGTCTTCGCCGTCTTGCGGAAACCACGAGGAGCGCATCCACAGCCCCGTTTCAACAAAGACAGCACCCAGTTCCTCGGCCCAGTCATGGAGTGGCGTCTTGCGCACCGGCTGGAAATGATGGCCGACGAAGGGTCCGGCAATGGCGCCAAAGGAAACCGGCGTGTAATAGGGGCGGAAGGTCGTGGTACCCACCTGGTCCATGGTGCGGCCCGTGGCCTCCGCCAAAATGGCGATAGCATTCACATTGCCGAGCTTGCCCTGGTCTGTCGCCATGCCCGCCGTGGTATAACGCTTGGCCAACTCGATGTCGCGGTAGCCCTCCTGCGCCGCCAACGGCAGGTCCTTCGCGGTTGAATCATTCTGGTAATCCACAAAGGCCTTGCCGGTTGATTCTTTCACCCACCACAAGGGCGTCACGGCAAAAACCTCATCCCGGCATTTGGGAATTGCGGGCGCTTTGCCTTTGAGCGTGCCAACCCGCGCGCCGTCTGCGAGGCATTCCGATAGAAGCATTCGGCCCGCCGCCGAACCCACGGCCACAAATGCATCGCCAACCGAAGGCGGTACAAAGCCGGCAATGCGTTCATCCCACTTTGGCTTCCCACCCCGGTGGCACATCAGATTGACAACCGGACTCCAGCCCCCAGACATGGCAAGCGCATCGCAGGGAATGCTGCGGTGATCCGCAAGTTCCACGGATTTGACCCGTTTACCACCCTTCACATTGACAACCACCCCGCCGCGGATGACCGGAACACCGCCCGCATCAGCTTTCGGCTCCTTGCGGGAATCGATGATCACTTCCACATGCACACCATGGGCCCGCATGTCGCGCGCCGTGCGGTAACCAGAGTCATTGTTGGTGAAGACCACAACCGACTGCCCCGCCGCAACCCCATAGTGATTGGCGTAGGTCCGCATGGCCGAAGCCAGCATCACGCCGGGCACATCATTGCCGCCGAACACGATCGGCCGCTCTTCCGCCCCCGTAGCCATGACCGCGCGCTTGGCCATGATCCGCCAGTAGCGCTGCCGCGGCTCATAGGGGCTGGGCTCGAGCACATGGTCATTCACCCGCTCGACCGCGCCAAAGATATTATCGTCATACCAGCCAAAAATCGTCGTGCGCGGCATGAGCGTGACGTTGGGCATCGAAGCAAGTTCGGCAAGCGTCGCCATGGCCCAAGTCTCACC
>JBAVOA010000351.1:0-3661 GCA_049691635.1 Aestuariivirga sp.
ACAGGATATAGGCCAGGCGGAAGATGGAGCTCAGCAAATGGGCCCGCATGATCTGGGTATCATCAAGAAGGTGAACCAGGCCATCGCCCATCTCTTCGCCTTCGTAGCGGTAGAAAATGGTGAGCGCCAGAAAGATCCTTCCCGGATGATCGATGCCGACAAATGCCGCCTGGGAAATCATGCCAAGAGAACGTTCGGCCCGGTAATCCGGATGGGCGCGCCAGCCGATGTCGGCGAGCAGGCAGGCGGCGTAGCGCAGCCGCGTTTCAACTTCCGACTCCTTGAAACCGGAGGCGCCGAACACCTGGTCGGTCCAGTCGCACAGTTCCAGTTCGTGTTCGGGCGAGCGGGCATAGCGCCTGGCGAAATCCCAGCACGATGAGAGCAGCGCATCGGCCTGCATCTTGCGGCGCGGCAGCTTGGAATAGAGAAGACCTTCGCGCACGCCATAGACCGATGAGATGACGTCGGTTGCTTTTCCCCTGGAAAGAAGCCGATCAAGAACCAGCGCGCCATAGGGCAAGGTATCCGAACGGCTGCGGGAAACCTCGCGCACATCCTTCAGGGACGAAGATGAAAGGCCGGCCACCAGATCGGAAACGGCGGAAGCCTGTTGTCTTGTCATCGCGTAGTGGTGCAGCACGTGAAGCGGATATTTGTTCTGCGCCATGTGCAGGCGCGCCAGGTTTCGCCAGGTGCCGCCCACGGCATAGAAGGTGCGGCCTTTCAGGTTTGCAAGCAGCGTCGCCTTCTCCAGATACTCGTCGACGATTTCCTTGGCCCGTTTGATCGAGCCTCCGGACATGTCGATCAGGCGCAGAGGCCCGATCGGCAGGGTTATGCCATCGCGCAGCTTTCCGTCCTGCACGTCGATCAACTCCAATGAGCCACCACCGAGGTCGCCCACAATGCCATCGGCCTCGGGAATGCCGGCGATCACGCCAAGGGCCGCATACCGCGCTTCTTCCTTGCCGGTCAGGATGTTGATGCCGACGCCAACGGCATTTTCGGCGTCCTCAATAAAGGACTGGCCGTTGGTCGCTTCGCGCGCGGCGGCAGTGGCCACAGCAAATACCTGCTTCACGCCGATCTGCTTGTTCAGGGCCCGGAACCGGCGAAGTGCGGCAAGCGCCCGGGCAATTCCGCCGTCGGCCAGCTTTCCCGTGATGGCCACACCCTTGCCAAGGCCACAGAGGATCTTTTCATTGAACACCGGCGTCGGCGAGCGGCGCAGGCCGTCGTAAACCACGAGGCGCACAGAGTTCGAACCGATGTCCACCACGGACACCGGCCGATAGGTTGGTGGTTCGGTTCTAAAACCCTTGTGCCAACTCACTTACGATTCCTGGACTTTCTCTTTGCGGCGTTATCGTCGCCGGCCACACTAGCTTTAAGCGAACGGCCGCGTCCAGAGAGAGAGGGATTGTTCATGAAATATTCGTGGGCATTGAAGGGTGCCTCATCCGGTCCCGGCACCACGCGCTGGGCCGAGCCATCGGGCAGGATCTTCCAGCTCTGCTGGTTGTCCTTGAAATTGACCACCATGATCTGGTCCAGGATCTGCTCGTGGACGGTGGGGTTTTCGATGGGAATGAGGGTTTCCACCCGGCGATGCAGGTTGCGCGGCATCAAATCGGCGGAACCAATGTAAACCAGTGCCTTGGCGTGGGGCAATCCGTGCCCTGCCCCAAAGCAGATAATGCGCGAGTGCTCAAGGAAGCGGCCGACAATGCTCTTGACGCGGATATTGTTGGACAGTCCCGGCACACCCGGACGCAGGCAACAGATGCCGCGGACCACAAAATCGATTTTCACCCCAGCCTGGCTTGCCTTGTATAGCGCGTCGATGATGCCGGGATCGACGAGCGAATTGAACTTGCCCCAGATATGGGCGGGCCTGCCGGCCTTGGCGTGGGCGATCTCGTTCTCAATGTGCTGCAGAAGGCGCGGTTTCAAATTGATCGGCGAGAGGGAAAGCTTTTCCAAATCCTCGGGCTGGGCGTAGCCTGAAATGAAATTGAACAGGCGCGCCGCATCGCGGCACAGGGCGGGATCGCAGGTAAAGAAGGACAGGTCCGTGTAGATCTTGGCAGTAATGGGGTGATAGTTGCCGGTTCCATAATGCACGTAGCTGCGCATGTTGGTGCCCTCGCGGCGCACCACCATGGACACCTTGGCATGGGTCTTGAGTTCAATAAATCCGAAGACCACCTGCACGCCGGCCCGTTCCAGATCGCGGGCCCATTGAATGTTGGCCTCTTCATCGAAGCGGGCCTTGAGTTCCACCAAGGCCATGACGGATTTCCCCGCTTCGGCGGCCTTGGCAAGGGCTGCCACAATGGGTGAATTGTTCGAGGTGCGGTAGAGCGTCTGCTTGATTGCCACCACATTGGGATCATTGGCGGCCTGCAGCACAAACTGCACGACCACGTCAAATGACTCATAGGGATGGTGGACAACGAAGTCCTTCTGCCGGATCGCCGCGAAGCAATCGCCACCATGATCACGGACGCGTTCGGGAAAGCGGGCGAGATAAGGTGTAAATTTCAGATCGGGCCGTTCGTCCAGAATGAGCTGTTTGGTATCGGAGTAACCCACAAGGCCTTCGCAGGTCACGGTCACATCCTCGGTCACGTCCAGCTGGTCGGCAATGAAGGCGCGGATTCCTGCCGGGCAATCGGCATCCACTTCCATGCGGATCACCGATCCGCGGCGGCGGCGCTTCAAGGCGCTTTCGAACACGCGCACCAGGTCCTCGGCCTCTTCCTCGATTTCGATGTCGCTATCCCGGATGATGCGGAACAAACCTTGCCCCAGGACATCGTAGCCGGGGAAGAGTTTTGGCAGGAAGCCCTTCAACATGTTTTCGAGCGAGATAAACCGTGCGTTGGCGCCGGGCAGCCGGATGAAGCGTTCAAGCTGCGGTGGGATGGGAAGAAGCGCGTTCATGATGCCGCCATCACGCCGGCGCTTGAGTTCCAGGGCAATGATGAAGCCGCGGTTGAGAATGAAGGGAAAGGGGTGCGCCGGGTCAATGGCGATGGGCGTCACAATGGGAAGGATGTGATCGAGGAAGCGGTTGTCGAGCCACTTGTGCTCTTCCGCCGTGACGAGTTCCTCGCTGACAATCGTGATGCCGTTTTCAGCCAGTTCAGTTTTCAGTTGCAGCCAGCGCCTGTCCTGTTCGGCCATGAGCTCCTGGGCGAATTTGCGGATCTTCTCGAGCTGTTCTTCCGGGTTCAGGCCATCGGGACTGATTTCCACCATCTGCTCGCGGACCTGGCCGACGAGGCCCGCCACGCGCACCATGAAAAACTCGTCGAGATTGTTTCCGGAAATGGAGAGGAAACGCAGCCGTTCCAGGAGGGGGTGGTTGCGGTTGCGGGCCTCTTCCAGAACCCGCATGTTGAAGCCCAGCCAGGACAGCTCGCGATTGAAGAACCGGTTGGGACTATCCATGCCAATGGTCTGGACCGCGTCTGGCTGTGGCATATCGTTCATCGGGTTGTCCTTAAAATTCAACCGATAATAGGCCCATATGACAGTTTGGTGAAAGCATGGATTGTCGAGGGGGTAAATGAAGCGCTAGCACTACTTTGGCAGAATTATTGACAGCTTAGCGTTTTGGGATTCCCGAATCGGCTGTTGAGTGATTCATGGG
>JBAVOA010000352.1:0-3324 GCA_049691635.1 Aestuariivirga sp.
GTCCGATTTTGAGGACTGGGTCAGATTGCGCAGGGAAAGCCGGGATTTTCTGGCGCCCTGGGAGCCTTTGGCGCAAGCCAATGAATTCAGCAAGTTTAGTTTCCGCTCGCGGATCAAGCATTACCAGCAACAGGCAAGGAACGATTCGGCCTATGCCTTCTTCATCTTCCATCAAGAACAAGGCCATCTTCTGGGGGCAATCACGGCCTCGAATGTCAGGCGGGGTGCCGCGCAGATGTGTTCCGTGGGTTATTGGATTGGCAAGCCCCATGCCCGTCAGGGCTATATGGGCCATGCCCTGACGGCGCTGGTGAGCCATGCCAGGAATGGCCTCAGCCTGCACCGGGTGGAGGCCGCCTGCCTGCCTTCAAACCAGCCCTCCATTGCCCTGTTGCGCCACTGTGGATTCTCGGAAGAGGGGTTGGCGCGGAAGTACTTGAACATAGGGGGAAAATGGCAGGATCACCTGTTGTTTGCCCGCCTGCTGGAAGGCCTCTAGCGGCAGTTCTTGCCACCGGGGCATTGGGGCGTTACGTAGTATCCCACCGGTTGAGGCCGACATGACCAGGACGTACGGATGTTACTGCGCTTTGCTTCACTTCTGATTCTGTTTTTTATCGGGGTCGCAAACTCTGCATGGGCTGAAACACGCGTGGACGTTGGTGCCATGGGCACCAGCCAAAGCCTGGCGCCATATCTGCAATTGCTCACCACCGACAATCCCAGCGTTCTGGTGGAGCTGCCCCGCGATGCCACGGGAAAGGTTGGCGTCATCGCTTTGAAATCATCTCGCACCGCGCCATCCTATCTATGGGCGGTGATGACGCTGGTGAATACGACCACCACGCAACGTAACCTTGTCGTTGCAATTGACCATCAGAAATTTCCCGGCTCCCGGCTGATCTACCCGCTCGCCCCTGGAAGCGTTGTGGCAAGCGTGGCCCACACGGGAGCCGTTGCCCCCGCCAGAATAACGGCCCTAGGACAGGACGCATTGGGCATTACGCTGGAGCCTTCGACAACCGTCAGCCTTGCGCTGGAATTGACCAGTGAATCTCCGACGGCCACCCTCTGGGAGCGCGATGCATTTGACTCGTCGTCGCGATCGATTGCCTTCTTTCGCGGAGCGGTACTGGGGGTAGCGGTTCTTTTGCTGCTCAGCATGGTGCTGCTTTACACCACCCGGGCCCGCGCCTCATTCCTTTCAGGCGGCATCTTCGCGCTGGCATCGGTTGCCTTCATTGCCATGGAGGCTGGCTATTTTGCACAAAGCAGAAATTTGCTGTTTGGTTTCCAGGTGTCTCCTGCCGAGGCCCGTGCTGTTATTGAGTCATTGATGGCCGTCGGCCTTCTGCTCTGCCTGACCGCCCTGGCGGATCTTCGCAGAACCGCGCCCGTTCTTCGCAATCTCTCCGTGGGCCTTGCCGTTCTCGGAGCAGCCTTGCCGGTTTATGCGCTGGTGGACCCTTTCATCGTGTCGACGATCGCCCGCATTACCTTTGCGGCCATTGCGATTGCCGGGTTTTTCATTCTTTTCCGCCTGCGCCAGGACAGGCCTGCGGAATCGGCCCTGCTGCTCTGGTCAACCGTCGTTACCTGGACCTTCCTGGCAACCGTCGCGGCTTTCACGAAAGGTAACAACGCCTATGTTTCGTCGGCGCTGCTTCTTGGCCTCATCGTCGTTCTCATGTTCATGAGTTTTCGCTTCGCCCAAAGCGCGGCCAGCACTGGCCTTCTCTCCAGGCGACTGTTCCAGGAGGCGGGCCGCCGTGGCCTGGCGCTTGCCGGGGCCCAGCAATATGTCTGGGATTGGCAGCCGGAAGATGAAAACCTGTTTGTCAGCGAGGAACTGGAACAGGCTTTGGCCATCCCGCCCGGAACCTTCAGCGACGGTACGCCGGAAGCCCTGCTGGATATCATGCACCCCGCCGACCGCGGCGCCTATCTCGCGGCTGTTGAAAGTGCCGAACGCCGTGGCCGCGGCCTGGTCCACCAGGAATTCCGCCTGCGCCGCGGCGATGGCACCTATCGCTGGTTTGAATTGCGCGCCCGGGCCATGGCAGGATCCGACAACCGCATGGTGCGCAGCATCGGAACCCTCTCCGATATCACCAACGCCAAAAGAACCGAGGAACGCCTTCTCAATGATGCGGTCTATGACCGGGTCACGGGCCTCCCCAATCGCGCCCTGTTCATGGACCGCCTGAAACGCGAAATTGCCAAGGCAAATCCGGAAAGCCTCCATGTCATTCTGGTTGACATCGACCGTTTCAAGACTGTGAACGATGGTCTCGGCCATGATGCCGGCGACAGCCTGCTGACCGTTCTCGGCCGTCGCATCGAGTCCCTTCTGGGGCCTGACGATACCGTGGCGCGCCTGCCGGGCGACCAGTTTGCCGTCCTGTTTTCGGGCGCAGAACCCCGGCGTGACATCAAGCGTTTCACCGATGGCATGCGCCTGGCCATCGCCAAGCCGGTGAACGTGAGCCAGCAGGAGATTTTCATGACGGCCTGCCTTGGCGTGGCCGGCTTCAGGGAAGGAAGTTCTACGGACGAGCAGCTCATGAAGGATGCGGCCATTGCCCTTTATGAAGCCAAGCGCCGTGGCAAGGAGATGGTCGAATTCTTCAAACCGTCCATGCGTGACGACCGTGGTGAACTGGTGGCCCTCGAAGCTGAATTGCGCCGGGCTCTCGAGCGCAATGAAATCGAGGTCCATTACCAGCCCATTGCGCGGCTCAGGGATATGGATCTGGCCGGGTTTGAAGCACTCGTCCGCTGGCGTCACCCCTCGCTTGGCCTCCTGACGCCGGAGAGTTTTCTGGGCCTTGCCGAGCAGACCGGCATGATCAAGGATATCGGCCGCTTTGTCCTCAACGAGGCTGCCCGCCAGCTCGGCATTTGGCAGCGGGCCTTCAGGCCCTCGGATCCGGTTTTCATGGCGGTCAACGTGTCCGCCAGCCAGCTCATGGATGCCGATCTGGTGGCCGACATCAGGACCGCCGTGACCCGCGAAACCGTCTACCGGAAAACCCTGAAAATCGAGGTGACGGAGTCCGCCGTCATGCAGTATCCGGAGAAATCTGCGAGCCTTCTGGAGCAGGTCAATCAGCTCGGCGTTGGCCTGGCCTGCGATGATTTCGGCACCGGCTACTCCTCGCTTTCAAGTCTTCGGCATCTTCCTTTTGACACGTTGAAGGTGGACCGTTCCTTTGTTTCACCGGAGTCCGAT
Source organism: Aestuariivirga sp. (assembly GCA_049691635.1). GTDB lineage: Bacteria > Pseudomonadota > Alphaproteobacteria > Rhizobiales > Aestuariivirgaceae > Aestuariivirga. The sequence goes on from JBAVOA010000352.1 coordinate 3,233, forward strand.
GACGAAAAGGCGGCCATTATCCTGCAGTCAATCGTGTCGCTGGCCCATGATCTTGGCCTGACGATCGTCGCAGAGGGCATTGAGGACCAGGC
>JBAVOA010000353.1:0-23913 GCA_049691635.1 Aestuariivirga sp.
CCCCAAGACTTGCCGCCTGGATCGTGAAGCGCGCAATTCGTCTGCGGCGGACGGGACAATTTGTCGATCCAGCTGTAATCAGGGATATGGCATCTGACCCGGGCATTGCGTTCGCACGCCCAATACCCTGCAAAGGGCCAGCTCTGGCCATCGTGATAAGAAAGTCGCAACGCAGGAATCCGCAAGCCAGAGCAATGAACGGATAGGATTGCCCACAAACAGTTCGTATTCTCATAGCCTGAAACGCCAGGCAAGCGGGTCTTGCACAGGTGCGGTCAGCCCGGGTTCACCGGAAGCCGCAATGGAATCGAAAATTCATTTCAGCAATTTGGTCTGGAACAGCAGCACATTCAGCCCGCCATGGGACACGGGGCGGCCCGGCGGGGCGAAGGGCAGGCCCGAGGCTTTGGCCAGCGACGTGTCGGTTGTGATGAGCCCGACGCGCCAGCCGGCGAAGCGGGTCAGAAGGTTTTTTCCAAGGGCGGCGTAGAGAGCAGCGAGCGGCTTCTTGTCGCCGATGCGGGTGCCATAGGGCGGATTGACGATTACCAGTCCGGGCGGGCCGGGCGGCGGGGTGAGATTGCTGACGGCGTGATTCTGGAACACCGTGAACTCGCTCACCCCTGCGCGCGCGGCATTGGCACGGCTCATCTTGATTGCACCTGCATCACGGTCGCTACCGAAGAAATGCAGGGAGGGCTTTACGCCCTGCGATGACTCGCGCAGGCGTTTCCAGGCCGCCGCGTCGAAGCTCACAAGGTGCTCGAAAGCAAAGCTCCGTGACCGGCCCGGATTGAGCTTCGCGGCAATTTCCGCCGCTTCGATGACGAAGGTGCCGGAGCCGCACATGGGATCGACCACCGTTTCATGGCCATCATAGCCGCATTGCCGCAGGAACAGCGACGCCATGGTTTCGCGCATCGGCGCCTTGGCGATGGCTTCCTTGTGGCCGCGCTTGTGCAGGGTCTCGCCCGACGTATCAAGGCTGACCGTGCACAGATTGTCTTCGAAGCGGGCCATGATGCAGACTTCGGCATCGGCGGAGATGGGGGCTCCGAGTTCTTCATGGATCGCCGTTTCAATCCGCTGGGCCGCGGCACCCGCATGATAGATGCGGGACTTCCGGCACGTGACCTCGACTTTTACAGGTACATCGGAATGCAAATTGTCGCCCCAGGGAAATTTGCGGGCGAGCTTGTCGAGTTGCGCCAGATGGCCCGCATGAAAAGAGCCGATGCGGGCCAGCACGCGGGTGGCGCCGCGGATTTCAAGGTTCGCCCGCCAGACCTCCGGCCAGCCGCCCCTGACCAGCACGCCGCCCGTCACCGGCTTGGGGTTGGCGAAGTTCTTTTCCGCAACCTCGGCGCAAAGCACGGCCTCAAGGCCCAGAGGCGAAACGAGGAATATCTCAAAATCAGAGGCGCTGCTCATCGCGCCCCCATATCCCAAAAAACCTTGCTGATCGACAACATTCCGCCCGATGCTATAGATGCTGGCACATTCGGGAATTGGAGTTTGAAAAATGGCTGATGCCGCATGAACGGGGCTGAAAGTCTGGTCCACACGCTGGTGAAAAGCGGCATTGCGGTTTGCTTTGCCAATCCCGGCACCAGCGAGATGCATTTCGTGGCGGCGCTCGACCGCATCTCCGGGCTGCGCTGCATTCCCGGCATGCAGGAAAACGTGGTGACCGGCATGGCCGACGGCTATTACCGCATTGCCCGGAAGCCCGCCGTGACGCTGCTCCATTGCGGGCCGGGCCTGGCCAACGGCCTGGCCAATTTGCACAATGCGAGGCGGGCCCATTCCGGCATTGTTAACATCGTGGGCGACCAGGCACTCTATCACGCGCCCTTCGATCCGCCACTGGCGGCCGACACCGCAAGTTTTGCGCGCGGCGTTTCACACTGGGTGCGGACCGCAAGGGATGCAGAGAGCGTGGGGCGCGATGCGGCCGTGGCGGTGCAGGCCGCGCGCACCTTTCCCGGCCAGGTCGCCACGCTGATCCTGCCGGCCAATACGGCCTGGAGCGAAGGCGGCCTTGTGGCGGAAGCCTTGCCTGTGCCAGCGCAACCCCATGTCGATGCCCTTGTCCTGGAAGGGGCTGCGAAAATTTTGCGGACCGGGAAGAATGTACTGTTGCTTCTGGGCAATGATGGCTTGAGGGCGGAAGCGCAGGTCCACGCCGCACGGATTCAGGCGGCAACGGGCTGCCGGGTGATGGCGGAATCGATCAATGGCCTGCACCAGCGCGGGCAGGGGCGTCTGGCGCTCGAGCGTGTGCCCTACGGCGCGGCGGCGGCCATTGAGGCGTTGAAAGACGTGGACCACATGATTCTTGTGGGGTCACGAGGGCCGGTTGGTTTCTTCGCCTATCCCGGCCTGCCGAGCCTGCATTATCCACCCGATGCCATGCTTCATCCGCTCACCCGCGTGGAGCAGAATGCCGGGATGGCTTTAGCGCAACTGGCGGACATGATCGGCGCGCCGAAGTCTGTTGCGTCCCATTCAGTGCCGCTTCCCGATGTGCCGAAAGGCCTGCCCAACTCCGAAGCCTTTGGCCAGATGCTGGCCGCCGTGATGCCCGAGAACGCCATCGTCATGGATGAAGCCATAAGCTTTGGCGCCCAGCTCTATACCCGCAGCCACGCGGCACCGCCCCATGACTGGATGATGGTGACCGGCGGCGCCATCGGCTATGGCCTGCCTTGCGCGGCAGGCGCTGCGGTTGGCGGCAACGGCCGCCGGGTGATTGCGCTGCAGGCCGATGGCTCGGGCATGTACACCCTGCAGGCCCTGTGGACCATGGCGCGCGAAAAGCTCCCCGTCACCACCGTGATCCTCTCCAACCGCAAATATCAAATCCTGTTGGGCGAATATGCCGGTGTCGGCGCCAATCCCGGCCGCACCGCCATGGACATGCTGGATATCGGCAACCCCGATCTCGACTGGGTGAAGATGGCAAACGGCATGGGTGTCGAGGCGGCGAAATGCGCCACGCTGGAAGCCTGCGCCGCGCTGATGAAAAGCTCCTTCAGCCGCAAGGGGCCGTTCCTGATTGAACTGGAAATCTGACGCGCCGCAATCTGCCGGTTGTTATGCGCCAATCTCTTTCCTGATCCACGCCTTGAACGCTGCGATCTTCCGGTCATTGCCGCGCGCCGGCGAGGTGACGAGGTAATAGCCGAGGCCCGTGTCGGCTTCCTCGGCGAAGGGCTTGACCAGGCGGCCATCGGCGAGGGCATCGGTGGCCAGCGTGTGCCAGCCCAGCATGACGCCCTGGCCGGCAATTGCCGCATCGAGGCACAGCGCTGAATCGGAATAGCTTGGACCCGCCGTCACCAGCAGGGATTCATCCATGCCATGCAGCGCCAGCCACATGTTCCAGCGCACCTGGAAAAAATCCCGGATCACCGAAGGCTTGTCCTGGATGATCGGCACATTTGCGAGATAACGCGGGCCTTTCAGGCGCTTGGCGAGCGCTGCTGTACAAATGGGGAAGACCCGCTGCCGGTGCAGAAGTTCGGCTTTCACATCGGGCCAGCCGCCGGGGCCGACGCGGATCGCCATGTCCACGTCCGAGTGGTCGAGATCAACCAACTCGACCGCGGCATCGACCCGGACATGCAGATCAGGATGCGCCAGCTGAAAACCATGCAGCCGCGGCACCAGCCACTTGGCCGCAAAGACGGGTGCCACGGAAAGGGTGAGCAGGGATTTGTTGGGGGCTTGCGCCAGTGCGACGCCGCGCGAGAGTTCGCGGAACCCGCGCTCAAGATAGGCCAGCAAGGTCGCGCCGCATGCGGTGGGAACCAGGCCCTTGGGCGTGCGGGTGAAAAGGGGGTGGCCAAGTTGCTGTTCGGTCTTCAGGATTTGCTGGCTCACCGCACCAACCGACACCCCGAGTTCTTCCGCGGCCAGGGCAAGTGTCCCACGCCGGCCCGCGACTTCAACGGCGCGCAGGCCATTGAGATGAACCTGATTGAGCTGTTCCATATAGTTTTTCTACAGTCAGTGACGGCAAAACTCCATATCCGATTTTGCCCCTTAAGCCCAAATGGAGATGGATAAGGAGCAACCAGCCATGAACACCAAATGGAATCTTTTCAGCCTATTGAGAAAGCGGGCGGGCGTTGAGAGCGCTGACGCAGGAAGAACCTGCGATCCGCTGGATCACCCGGAGCTCAGGCGCATGACCCTCGCCGAGCTCGCCGACCTGCCGATGCCGGCCTATGCGCGGAAAACCTGCAACGCCTGCGTTTAGGCCGTCACGGCCTGCTGGCTCCGCGCAAACTCGCGGAACGAGATCAGCCGCCGCGAGGTTTCATCCCACAGGGCTAGCCTGGCCGATTTCAGCGCCTGCCAGATCGTCAGCCGTGGCGAGACGGTCTGCAGTTCCGGATTGGCGCGCAGGCATTCCTGCAATCGGTAGTTGGGAATGCGGCTGCAGAGGTGGTGTATGTGGTGAAGCGCAATATTACAGCTGAACCAGTTCAACACCGGCGGCAGCACCAGGAAGGAACTTCCCTTGAGGGCGGCAATCTTGATATCCCATTCGTCAGCGCCTTCCCAATGGGTCTCTTCGAATTGGTGCTGGACGAAAAACAGCCAGCCGCCAATCCATGTGGCGACAAAGTAAACAGGCAACAGCACCAGCAGCGTAAGGGACAGGCCGGCAAGGAAAACCAGCGTGCCATAGACCAGCAGCAATACCGCGTCATGGCCGATGACCCCGCGCAGGCTGTCACGAAGCGGCATGTTGGAGCCGATGGCCAGGCGCTGCAGCACCAGGAAGAACAGCGGCGGACCAAGGATGAGAATGATCAGCGGATTGCGGTAAAGCCGGTAGCGCAAACGCCCCAGGGCATTGAGCTGGGCATATTCCTTCACCGTCATGGTTTCGATGTCGCCGAAGCCGCGCTTGTCCAGGTTGCCCGACAGGGCGTGGTGCAGCGCATGCGAGCGGCGCCAATGGTCGTAAGGGGTAAAGGTCAGCACACTGATGAACCGCCCGACCATCTCATTGGTGGGGCGCGAGGGAAACAGCGAACCATGGCCGCAGTCATGCTGGAGGGCAAACAGGCGGGTGAGCAGGGCGCCGGTTGGAATGGCCAGCAGCAGGGTGAGCCAATAGGCATGGGGCGCTACCAGGAACATGGCGGCAACGAGAGTGAAAAACGGAACCGCCGTATTGATCAGCTGAATGATCGCGCTGCGGCTGCAGGCGTCACGGTACAGGTTGCAATGGGCCGTCAGGCGCCTGGCTTGCAAGCGCAATTCATCCGAAAACTGCTTTTCGTTCAAAATATCCAACTGTATCCCCAATGCCTTCTTCTTGATTCTTGAATCCATTAGTACAGGGAAAGTCAGCCCGCGTCTCTTGCTTTTTGTGAGGCGTGAAAGCGCAGGGGTTTTTCTCTATGCCCGCCCGCCATTGGCAAGCCATTTGGCGCAGGCAGTGCCAAGTTCGGCGCTGGCCTTAGTTTCATAGGCGGCAATTTCAGCTGCGCTGAGCGTGTCGCGCCACCGGCCGTTGGTGCCCTTGTTGATGAAAGTTCCGGCACCGCCTTTCCACATGGCCCCGCCGCGCGGCGCCACTTCACCAGCATGCGCCTTCATGTAGTCGAAGGTGGAGTGTTCAACAATCTTGGCAAAGCTTGCCGCATCCGGTTTGATCCCCAGAAAATCCGCGATCTCCCGGACCGACCCGGCGAGGTCCGCCTTCATATCATTAAAGTGGATCAGCTTGACGTTGGGCAAATTGCGGATACTCCACCAGGAGCGGATATTTTCCCAGACCGGCCAATAGGGGTATCCATCGCCGCTGAACCAAGCAGAATAAAAATCCCGAACATCGTCCGAACCCCGCTCCAGCCTGGTCCCGGTCAGGCCGGGTGTATTGTTGAAGGCGGCGAAATAGTCATCAGTTGCATTGATGTGATGGTTAAACAGACTCCAGGCAGCGTCGCGGCCATCGCGTCCGATAAAAATGTACTTGGCCCTTGGCGAGAAAACCAGCGCATCGACCGGAAGGTGGGTCTTGACGACACGCCGGTGGGTCTGCCCCTCGAGTCCGGCGATGACCTCAGGTGGAATGATGCGCAGGTCAACCCAGGGTGAGAGATGGTGCACATCAATCCCTTCCGCCCCGTTGAAGATCAGTTGGGCGACGATCTGCTGGGTCCAGGTCGTGCCGGACTTTGCATAGGTGACGATGACAACATCATCGTCGCGGAACTTGAAACTATTCCACACAGTTGAATTCATGTGGTGATTGTGCATCTCTCGGGTTTTCTTCGGCCACGAAATCCTGGCTTTGGCCGGCTTGGACTTTGTGATTTTGGCCTTCGCGGCTTTCGGCTTCGTGGCTTTGGCCTTTGCTTTGGCCGGCTTGGTCTTCGCCGCCTTGGCCTTTGCGGGGCTAGCTTTCTTTAATACAGCCTTTTTCAGCTTGGTCTTGGTTTTCTTAGCTTTGCTCGCCATGATTTTCTCCGCGCCTGGACCGGATTGTCAAAAAAATGAACTTGCCACCTTGTGGCTGTGTCAGCAAGGGCGAGGCGCTGCAAATCAGACGGCTTGCCCGGCGCACCAGCCGCTGGCCCAGGCCCACTGGAAATTGTAGCCGCCGAGCCAGCCCGTGACATCCACCGCCTCGCCGATGGCATAGAGGCCGGGAACCGCCTTGGCTTCCATGGTCTTGGATGAAAGTTCATGGGTATCAATGCCGCCCGCGGTGACCTCCGCCTTGGCAAAGCCTTCCGTGCCGGCAGGGATCACGGTCCAGTTCTTCAGCTTCGCCGCAAGGGCGGGCACGTCCGCGGGTTCCATGGCCTGCGCCAGGCGCTGGGGCAGGAGCTCGGCCAGAATGGTTTTGAGTTCGGCCTTGGGGCGCGCGTGTTTCCGCTCCTTCAGAAACTTGAGCGCGTCAATGCCGGGGGCGAGATCGAGGCTGATCGCCTGGCCCTCGTGCCAGTAAGAGGAGACTTGCAGGATGGCCGGGCCTGACAGGCCGCGGTGGGTGAAGAGAATGCTCTCTTTGAATTTTGCTGCACCACAGGCTGCAACCGCGGGAAGCGAAACGCCGGAAAGATCCTTGTAGAACTCCATTTCATTCGCTGGCGCCATCAGGGGAACCAGCGCGGGGCGTGGCGTGACGATCTTGAGGCCAAATTTTTTGGCGATGTCATAGGAGAATCCCGTGGCGCCCATCTTGGGAATCGACAGGCCGCCGGTGGCCAGGACGAGGGCAGGGGCCATGTAGGTCTCATCCGGCGTTTCAATGGTAAAGCCGTCAGATTTTCGAACATCGGTGACCTTCGCGGCAAGTTTCACCTGAACGCCAGAGGCAGCGCATTCCGCCAGCAACATGGCCACAACCTGCCGGGCCGAGCCATCGCAGAAAAGCTGGCCTAAAGTCTTTTCATGCCAGGCAATGTTGTGCTTGGCCATGAGAGCCAAAAAATCCGGAGGCGTGTAGCGGCTGAGCGCGCTACGGCAGAAATGCGGGTTCTCCGAGAGGAAGTTCTGCGGCGTGGTTCCCGTGTTGGTGAAATTGCAGCGCCCTCCACCGGAGATCAGGATCTTGGCACCGGCCTGTGTGTTGTGATCGAGAAGCACCACGCGCTTAGCCCGGGCACCTGCCGCAATCGCACACATGAGGCCTGCAGCACCAGCGCCTATAACAATGGCATCAAAGGAGGACATGGCCGCTGGCTAGCATGGCTATCCATCAAGGGGGAGATGTAAAATTGATTTTTTCATTCTATCATCCCGACGTACGTCGGGATGATAGCCAATGAGCCTCTTATCCCGTGATTGCGATCAGTTTACGCTGGCTTTCCGACTGCACGCCGGGGGCGGCGATGACTTCGCCGCGGGGGCCGGTGAGCACGCGCCGGGCCGGAAAGGTGACCAGCACTTCCGTGCCTTTGCCTTCTTGGCTGTTAATAGCTACATCGCCGCCATGCAGGTCCATCAGGCCTTTCACGATGGGAAGGCCAAGGCCGGCGCCATCGACCGCATCCTTGGTCGCCGTTGCGCCGCGCGAAAATGATTCGAGGACAGAGCTGATCTCATGGGCGGGGATTCCCGGGCCATTGTCCTTGACCGACACCACCATGGCGCCAGCCGCATTGCGCGTGGCCGAAACCACAACCGTGCCACCCGCCTGGGTGAACTTGATCGCGTTGGTGAGCAGGTTGATCAGGATCTGGTTGACGCCGCGCAGGTCGCCCATCAGCTTGGGCAGCGACGCGGCGATGTCGGTTGTGACCGTGATTGCCTTTTCCTTGGCCTTGCCTGCAAGCAGGGCGTGGGCCGAGGTCACGCAGGATAGAATGTCAAAGGGCTCTTCCTGGATATCGCGGCGCCCCGCCTCGATGCGCGACAGGTCAAGAATGTCGTTGATCAGGTCAAGCAGATAACGCCCGGAGTGATGGATGTCGCCCGCGTAATCCTTGTAGGCCGGAACCGAGAGCGGCCCGAACATTTCGCGCTTGAGGATTTCTGAAAACCCCATGATGGCGTTGAGCGGCGTGCGCAGTTCGTGGCTCATGGTGGCAAGGAAAATGGATTTCGCCTTGTTGGCTTCCTCGGCCTTGATTTTTTCCGCTTCCGCCTTGTCGCGCTCGCGCTTCAACTCCTCAATGAGCGTTTCTTTCTGCGCCTTGAAGCGCACCATGTCGCGCGCCGTGTCGCCCAACTGGCGGGCGACAAAAAGGAAGAATACCTCCAGCGTGATGATGAGGCCGGCGAGTGCATAATAGATGGGTTCCGCCTGCATGATGCAGCGCATGGCCACGCCAAGCGTCATGATGCCCGTGCCGGCCACCAGGACGGGCATGAAATTGTTCACCACCAGCAGGCGCACGGCAATGATGGCCATGGTGAAAGCGACGAGATAGGCGCCCTGCAGGCTGTTGGCGCCTGGCCAGAACAGGAAGAGGGGCATGACCCAGCACACGCCCTGGACCAGTTCCGAGGCCGACATCATGCCGATCCAGTCGTGCTGTTCCGTGTGGTCGCGTTCCTTGCGGAAAAACATCGAGCAGAGATAAATCTGTCCAGCTTGGCTGGCGAGCGTCACCGTCAGCCAGAACATGGCCACGACCGGCGATACCCAGAGCAGGGTGGTGAAGGCCAGCATAACCGTCAGGATTGGCATCGTGGGGGCCACCCGCAGCTGGTTGCGCAGGAAAAGCGTGAGCAGTTCAATCTTCCAGGGCGCTTCCGCGGTGCGCTCCCAATAGCTGTCGCCGGTCAGCTTCGAAGGCTTGACCGGGGCGGCAACATCCTGGTCGTCGCTGTAAAAATTACTGCGATCGAGGCTTGCCTTCAATTTGGATGTGATACTCATAACTCAGAATTTACCCACAAACTAACCATCCCAGAGCTTGGACACTACCATGGCCACCCTAAGGACGGCTTTGCAGGACCGGTAAAATTTGAGGCGAATGATTTAGGCGATTATTAACTTAACTTGCAGGGGATTGCCTTTTGGGGCTATGCGGAGCCCTTGGGAGCAAGGTGAATAATGACTGATATTACTCAGGAAATTGTACTGGCGACATTGAAGCGTATTGCCGCCCCCGATGGCAGGGGAAACATCGTAAGCGCCGGCCTGGTCTCCGAAATTGCCATTTCTGACGGTAAAGTGATGTTTGCCCTCAATACCGAGCCCCAGCATGTGAAATCCATGGAAGCCTTGCGTATCGTGGTGGAAAAGGCCGTGCGCGAGCTGCCGGGCGTTAATAAAGTGTTAGTGGCGCTGACCGCCGAGCAGCAGCCCGCTCGGCCGGTGGGACCCAAGGTGAGTTCCGCCCAGCAGCTGCGCCATGGGGTTCCCGGCGTTAAGCATCTTGTGGCGGTGGCCTCCGGCAAGGGGGGCGTGGGCAAGTCCACCACTGCCATCAATCTGGCCCTTGGCCTGAAGGCGTTGGGCCTGAAAGTGGCGGTGCTCGATGCCGATGTGTATGGCCCCTCCATGCCCAAGCTGTTTGGCCTGACCGGCAAGCCCGAGGCCAGCGACGCGGAAGGCAAGCGCATGAAACCCATGACGCGCTATGGAGTTGAAGTGGCCTCCATCGGTTTCCTAGTGGATGAGGCAACGCCCATGATCTGGCGCGGCCCCATGGTGATGTCGGCGCTGACCCAATTGCTGCGTGAAGTCTCCTGGGGCGAAACCGATGTGATGATCGTCGACATGCCCCCCGGCACCGGCGACGCGCAACTGACGCTGGCCCAGCAGACGCCGCTGTCGGGTGCGGTGATTGTCTCGACGCCCCAGGACCTGGCGCTGATCGATGCGCGCAAAGGCCTTAACATGTTCCGCAAGGTGAATGTGCCGGTGATCGGCATCGTCGAGAACATGAGCTACTTCATCTGCACCAAATGCGGCGAGCGCCATGAAATATTCGGCCATGGCGGCGCGCGCGAGGAAGCGACACGCCTGGGTGTGCCCTTCCTCGGCGAAGTGCCGCTCGACAAGGAAGTTCGCATCCGCTCCGACAGCGGCGAGCCCGTGGTGGTCTCCATGCCGGATTCGCTCCACGCCACCATTTACAAGGACATCGCCCGCCAGGTCTGGGCCGCCATCGAAGGCGGAAAGTTATCCAAGCCCGCGCCGCGAATTTCGGTTGAAAGCTAGGCAGGCGTTTCAGGAAGTGTTATTTAGGGACTGGGATTCCTAGCGGAGTTAGGAAACAGGGGGGACCCGGCACGAGGTCCAAGGGGTTTTGATGTCGAAGTTGATGCTTGTTTTTGGTGTTTTGTTTTTGAGTCTGGGTCTGGCGCTTGGCTTGCTCATCCATTTTTCACCTGGCGAAATGCAGGTGCGGGGCCTGACGCCCGATGTATCCGCCATTCTTCTGGTGGGCGGCGCCCTGTGCATGGGGCTGGGTGACCTGATAGGCGCGCTGCGCGACAGTACCGTGGCAAGCGCCCCGGCGGTGGCCGTGACGGTCACCGAGACGGCCAGCGAAAAGCCGGCCACGCCGAAATTCACCGGCTTTGGCAAGAAGGCCCAGACCACTGCGGTGGTTGCTGAAGTCCCCGTTGCTCCCGTGGAAACCGCGGCAGCACCGGCAAAGGGCAGTGTGGCCGATACCATCTCGGCGCTGGAAAAGGCAAAATCCGACATTGCCGTGGCTTTGGGCGTTGAAACCCACGAGACTGCCGCGGAAGAGCCCGTGGTTGAAAAATCCGCGCGCGAAGCGAAGGAAGAGCCAACCGAAGAAAGCGATCTCTTTGTGGTGGAGGAGAAAGTCATTCGCGGCCGTCCGGCGCGCGTGCTCTCCGATGGCACCGTGGAAGCCGAGACCGACGAGGGCTGGATGCGCTTCGAAAACCTCGACCATCTCGACGAATACCTCGAAGCCATGGTGCCCGGCACGTAATCAGAGAAATTGCGCGCCTGCCGGCCTCACTTCGCGCGCGGCATGAGGTCATAGGGGTGTTTCCACCCGGGCAGGGACTTGATGCGGTCCAGCCAGTTCAGCACATGGGTATAGGGCTCCAGCGGCAGCGGAAGCTCATCGCCATAGAACATGTAACCGCACAGCGAGAGGTCGGCGATGGTGGCGCGCTTGCCGATGAGAAACGGCTGCTTGGCCAGATGGCCGTCCACGATCTTCAGGGAATTGGTGAAGCGCTGGCGCAGGAATTCGGTCACCGGCGTTTCGCCCGTCTTGGCGAGCGCGATCATGAAGCGCAGGGTTGCGATGTAGCTGGTGAATTTGTGGTTGTCGAAGAACATCCAGCGCAGGATTTCCCGGCGCTCAACCTCGCTCTTGGGGCCGAACTTGCGCGTCTGCTCGGCCAGGTAATCGAGGATGACGCCGGATTGCGAAATCCGCGTGCTCCCATGCACAAGCACCGGAACCTCGCCCATTTCGTTGACCTCCGCCCGGTAATCCGGCTTACGGGTCTCGCCGTTGAAAAAATCCACCCAAACGGGCTGCCAGTTGAGTTTGCACAGTTCCAGCATCAGGGCCGCCTTGTAGGCGTTTCCCGATTCTCCGAAGCAGTAGAGGCGGTAGGTGCTCATGACAGGCCCACCCTAGTTAAGGACGCGGCAACTGACAACGTGCGAATTGAAGGACACGCAAGGAAACCATCGAAATCATATCAAGCCGATGTTTTTGTGCCTTTCCGGGCCTTGAGGGCCGCGGCAAGCTCACCGAGACCTTCCATCAGGGTTGCAAACTTCCGGGTGCCAAGCAGGCTCTCGTAGTCTTTCTCGATGCGTTTTTTGATCTTGCTGGCGTCATGGAGAGCTTGGAGCCCTTGCGGGGTGAGCACGATCAGGTTGCCGCGCTTGTCAGCAGGATCAGGCTTGCGCTCTACCACGCGATCGCTCACCAAATCATCCAGCAATTGTTGCACCGCCTGTTTCGTGAGCCCCATGCGCAGGACAAGAGACGACTGGGGCAGGCCTTTGGGTCCGAGATGGCGCACCACATGGCCGCGCGCCTCACCAAACCAGTTGTGGCCACGTTCAGCCATCGCCGTATCAAACTGTTTTTTCCAAGCTTCGCTGACCTGCCACAGGCGCCAGCCGACATGGTCTTCCAGCGGAGGGTAGGAGATATCGTCAAGTGACTTGACCATTATGAAGAGTCCTGTATAGTCAATTTACTTGACGATAATGCTAATCCGGCGTCACGGCAAGTTTTGCAAGGCTTAAACCAGATCAGGAGATTCGACATGTCCCATATTCCGTTTTCCCGCGCCCCCCAATTTAGCGTTCCCAATGTCACCTTCACCGGCCTTGCCTCGCCCCAGCGGGGCTCCACCGACAATTCGGTCTGGCATATTACCATCGCCCCCAACTCGCCGGGGCTGCTGCACCAGTTGACGCGGGAGGAAATCATCGTCGCCACCAGCGGTCAGGCGAAAGCCGAAATCGGCGGCAAGCACTACACACTCGAGGCAGGAGATGCCATTGTCGTGCCGCCGGGCCAGGATTTCGCATTATCCAACGACGGCAAAACGGCCTTTACTGCAATAGCGGTTCTGCCCGTGGGCGGCCAGGCCGTCATCGGCGGCGAACAACCTTTCACGCCGCCCTGGGCGGCATGATCAACAAATAATGTGGATGCATTCACTCACCTCACATCCAGTACGCTCGTCCGGGCCTTGCGCACCACTTCGGTTGCGGTTGAGCCTTTGAACAGGCGCTGCAGGCGCGAACGGCCTTCATCGGTGACCACGATGATCTTGTAAAGCGAGCCGCTTTCGACAATTTCCTCTATCACATTGCCGACGGCAACTTTGGCATCATGGACCGGGATGGTCATGGCCTGGAGCAGGGCCTTGGCATTGGCAACCGCCTCCTCAGCGGCACCCCGTCCCTGTTCCGTGTCGGCCACCGAAAACAGCGTGATGGGCTCCCCTGTGACATGGGCCAGCACTGCGGCGCGGCGCACCGCTTGCATGGAGCGCGAGGTGCCGTCGGTACAGATGAAGAAGCCGCTCTTGTCCGGGCCCTTGCGCACCACGAGGACCGAGCAGGGCGCCAGTGTCGTCACCTGCTGCACAATGCCGGCGTCAAAAAAGGCAGCGAATTCCCCACGCCAGCGCGAAGGTTCGCCGAGGATAATCATGTTGTAGGGGCCAAGCTCATACTGGTCGAGAATGCCGTTGGCCACATCGGGCGCGGTTTTGAGCTTGAGCACCACGCTGCGCCCTTCCGGGCTCTTGTACTCAACCTTGGTGTCTCCTGCCGGATCGCCCCAAGCGTCCTGGGTGGCTGCTTCCTTGGGCCAGCTTTCTGGATCGATGCCCTCTTCCTTCAAAACATTAAGTGCCTGCTTGAGGTAGCGCACGCCGGGTAGTTCGAAGCCCGCTTCCATCATGTTCTGGCGCGCCAGCCGCACCTGCAGGCCGCCCGAATGGAGGCCCTGGTCAATCGGCCTGACGTGGAGGATGATCATGTCGCAATCACCGCTGGCGCAAAATCTGGCCGCATAGCGCACCGTGGCGTCGGACTCGTCACTGCCATCGATGCAGGCCAGCACCCGGAAGCGGTTGCGCCGCTGGGCTCGCAAATTCTGCAAGGTCTTGCGCACCGCCACTTCCTGCCGGTCGGAAAGCTGGGAGCGCCTGAAGAAATTTCTCATCGCAGCAGCGGCCAATAGAAGGTTGCAAGCAGAAGCAGGACGATCACCGACAGCAGCATCATGCGGACGCCGATATTCAGGAAATCAATGGCCTTGAGATAGCCCGAGGCATAGATGATGGTGAAGGCGGGCTGGGCTGCGGGCGTGAGATAGCCGAAGGCCGAGGAGATAGCAGTGACAAAACCCGCGCTGATCGGATCTTCTCCGGCCGCCACGGCTGTCTTGAGGACGATGGGGGCGAGCACGGCTACGGCCGCACCGGCAGTCATGGTGTTGGAAACGGCAATGGTGAGCAGCGAGACTACCATGTTGAACCCGAAGTCGCTGCCAGCACCCATGTGGTTCATCGCCATGATGACGCTGCCCGCGACCCATTCAGCAGCACCCGTCTGTTTCATCTCGACGCCCAGGGAAATGGCCGCCGCATAGAGCAGCACCACGCCCCAGTTCACCCCGGAATTGATGTCTTCCCAGCGCACCAAACCGAGAATCAGAAAGGCGGCAGTGCCGGCTATGGCAATGACGCCAAGGCCAAGCACATCGGAATACATCACCCAGGCGATGATCGTCAGAAGGAAAACGCCGATGGTGAGCCATTCGGACGCCTTCATCGGCCCTTGCATCGAAACTTGGGTGCGCAGCCGGCTGACGGCGCGCGACATGTCGGTGGTTTCCGGGCGGAAGGTGAAAACCAGGAGTGCTGCAACAATCGGTAGGCGCAGCAGGAACATGGGGAAGGCGTAGTAGATCCAGGTCACGTAATCCATGAGATAGCGTCGCGTCGCGGGGTCCGCCGGATCGTAGAAGAAGTCTTTCCAATAGCTGATGATGATGGCGTTGCGGGCACCTCCTGAGGGCGTTGCCACGCCCGCAATGGAGCAGCCATAGGATATCGAGAAGAGGATGACGGCGGCGAGGTTATGCACTTTCTTGGGGTCGTTCGAGGTGAGCGTGATCAGGGTCACGCCAACGGGGAGCATCATGGCGGCAACCGTGTGCTCGCCGATGAAGGCGGCCAGGACGCCGCACACGGTGGTGATGCCGAAACTGATCCAGTAAACGTTGGTGCCGGTCATCCGCACGATCCACCAGGCGATGCGCTTGTCCAGCCGCTGCTTGACGATGGCCACCGCCAGCATCAGCGAGCCCATGATGAACAGGACAGAGTCCGTCATCAGGCTTTGCGCCACCTTGGTGGGGTCCACCTTGAGCAGCAGGACTTCGCCCACGATGATCAGCAGGGGAACCGTGGGAAGGGGAATGGCTTCCGCAACGAACAGGATGGTGGCCATCAGCGACATGCACAGGACAATCTGTCCCTGGTGGGTAAGACCCGCAGGCGTGGGGGCCGACATCAGGATAAACCCCAGCATCATGCTGATGATGAACCAGCGCCGCTTCCAGACGAGCGAGAGATCGATTTGCGAACTGACAAGCCGGTAGCGCTGATAGCCACGCCGCCGGAATCGGCCGAGGCGGGCCGATGATTCATGGGCCTGCAGGCTGTCCCGCGCGAGCGAAAAGGCGGTAGTGGTGTGCGTTTGCGTCATGCCCCAACCCTTGCCGTAGGTGTAAACTCCATGGGATAAGAGCTTAAGTTCGAAAGTGTTAGGATTAACTTATGAAGGCAGTGGAGCCGGTTCTCAAACACATTGGCGACGGTTTGAAAGCCAGTTTGGACCGCCTGTGTGAACTGGTCCGCTTTCCTTCGGTGGGAACCGACCCTGCCTATGATGCGGATTGCCTCAGGGCTGCGGCCTGGGTCCGGGGAAAACTGGACGACCTTGGCTTTACGGCGCGCCTTCACGACACCGCGGGCCATCCCGTGGTGATTGGGGAATATGCTGACGAGGGCCTGTCCCATGCGCCCCATGTCCTTTTCTATGGCCATTACGATGTGCAGCCCGCAGACCCGTTAGACCTGTGGGACTCACCACCATTTGAACCACAAATCAGAAAAGGGGAAGACGGGAAGGAACGAATTTTTGGCCGGGGCGCCTCCGATGACAAGGGCCAATTCATGACCTTTCTTGAGGCCTGCCGGGCTTGGCTTGCGGTCCATGGGAGTCTGCCGTTCCGCCTCACCGTGCTGATTGAAGGCGACGAGGAGGGCGACACCTCCCACCTCGATCGCTTCGTGGCGGCAAACCAGAAATTGTTGGCGGCGGACGTGGCTTTCGTCTGTGATACCAGCATGTGGGACGACGAGACGCCGGCCATCAACACCTTCCTGCGCGGCTGCATCGGCGATGAAGTAACGATTACCGGCCCCTGCATTGACCTCCATTCCGGCTACTATGGCGGGCCTGCCATAAACCCGATCAGGGTGTTAACCCGCGTGCTGGCGGAAATACATGACAGAAGCGGGAAAGTAACCATTCCCGGTTTTTACGACGGTGTGAAACCCATTCCCGCCGAAACCCGGAAGGAATGGGCCAGGCTGAAATTCTCCCACAAGCAGTTTCTGGGCGACGTGGGATTGGGGATTCCCGCGGGTGAAAGGAGTTTCTCCGCTCTGGAACAAATTTGGGCCCGGCCCACTGCAGAAGTAAATGGAATTCTGGGTGGCTATACGGGAGCAGGGGCCAAGGCCGTGCTACCCGCCAAGGCCATGGCCAAGCTCACCTTCCGTCTGGTGGGCGGACAGAGTCCGAAGAAGATCCGCGCCGCCTTCCGCAAATTTGTCCGCGCACGGATTCCCGCCGATTGCAAAGTAAGCTTTGTGGGGGCCGGTGGCGAAAGTTCCGGGGTGTCGGTGGCTCGTGATACGCCTTATGTAACGGCCGCGCGAAAAGCGTTGCGTGACGAATGGCACAAGGCGCCCGCTATGGCGGGCAGCGGTGGTTCCATTCCGGTGGTGGAAAGTTTCAAGAAGCACCTGAAGATCGACAGCCTGCTGGTGGGTTTCTCGCGCGAGACCGACAGCGAACACAGCCCCAATGAAAAATATGATGTCGAGAGTTACCACAAGGGCGTGCGCTCCTGGGCCCGTATCATTGCCGAATTGAGTTGATGAGGATGAAATGACTGACACTGCAACAGTACTTGTCGCTGCCGATCAGGGTCTCGAAAAAAGCCTGGACCGGCTCTTCGAATTTCTCCGCATTCCCTCCATCTCAACCGATGCGGCCTACCAGGCCGAATGCGAAAAGGCGGCGCGCTGGCTGGTGACCGAGCTGACAGCGCTTGGCTTTGAAGCGACCACGCGCAAAACCCCGGGCCGCCCCATGGTGGTGGCCCACTACACCCCGAAGGCGGCCATGGCGAAAACACCCCATGTTTTATTCTACGGCCACTATGATGTGCAGCCCGTGGACCCGGTGAACCTGTGGCATTCGCCACCCTTCGAGCCCGTGCGCAAGAAGGATGCCGATGGCGTCGAGCGCCTGTATGGCCGCGGCACCGCCGACGATAAGGGCCAGCTCATGACCTTTGTGGAAGCCGCCCGCGCCTGGATTTCCGCCACCGGCAGCCTGCCCATCAAGGCCACCTTCCTCATCGAAGGCGAAGAGGAGTCAGGCTCGCCTTCGCTCATACCGTTCCTCAAGGAAAACAAGGCGGAACTGTCCTGCGCCGCAGCCTTTGTCTGCGACAGCAACATGTGGGACGAGAAAACCCCGGCGATCACCACAAGATTGCGCGGCCTCGTGCATGAGGAGATCACCATCACCGGCCCCCGCATTGACCTCCATTCTGGCATGTATGGCGGGGCGGCGATGAACCCAATCCGCGTGCTGTCCAAGGTTTTGGCGGCACTCCATGACAAAACCGGCAAGGTGACCATTCCAGGCTTTTACGACGGCGTGAAGCCGCTGCCGGCCAACACCAGGAAGCAGTGGCAGGCTCTGAAATTCTCCGAGAAGAAATTCATGGGCGATGTGGGGTTGAAAAATCCCGCCGGCGAAAAAGGCAAGTCGGTACTTGAACAGATATGGGCTCGTCCCACCGCGGAGGTTAACGGCATCTGGGGCGGCTACACCGGGGTTGGTGCCAAGACCGTGCTGCCCTCCAAGGCCCATGCCAAGATCACCTTCCGCCTGGTAGGCCAGCAGAAACCCGAAAAAATTCTCAAGGCTTTCCAGAAATCCGTGAAGGTTCTCATCCCGAAGGATTGCAAGGTGGAATTTTCCAAGGATGGCGGCGGGGCACCGGCTTCCGAAATCAGCGAAGACAATGTCTTCATCAAGAAATCAACTGCGGCATTGAAGGCCGAATTCAACCGCGCCCCCGTGCTGATGGGTTCCGGCGGTTCCATTCCCATCGTGCGCAACTTCAAGGACATCCTCGGAATGGACAGCGTGCTTGTGGGCTTCGGTCTCAATGACGATGCCATTCACAGCCCCAATGAGAAATACAATCTCAACAGTTTTCAGAAGGGCATCCGAAGCTGGGTTCGCATTATGGGCGCGTTGGCGGAGTAGGGCGATGGGCAAGGACATTCTGAAACTGGCTGGCCAGTATCATGCGGCAATGAACAATTTTGATTTCGCCGCACTTGAGAAGATGTTCGCCGAGGACGCCGAGTACCACTCCTCGGGCATCGGCGGGCTCTACGGGCGCCCTGCCATAATGGAAGCGATGCGCGCCTATTTCAAGGAGTTCAGCGACCAGGTTTCCACCAACGACAGTATTGAATTGTTCAGCCCCACTTCGGTGCGCACCCACTGGCACCTCCACGCCACCACAAAATCATCGGGCCGGAAAGTGACGCGCAAGGGCATTGAAACAATTCATTTCAACGCCAAGGGCCTGATCACCATGGTGGAAGTCAAGGACGTGGAACCCTGCGCCGAGTGAGGCCTCACGCTCAAAGATATTTTTTCCAGAACGCCAGCATGCGCTGCCAGCCCAGGTCGGCGGCCTTGCGTTCGTGCACGTCGCGCTGTTCGTTCATGAAGCCGTGGTCGGCGTCGTAGCGGAACATTTCGTATTTGCATTTCTCCGCTTTCAAGCTTGCCTCGAAAGCATCGACTTTTTTCGGCGTGATGTAGTCGTCAATGTTGGCGTAATGGCCCTGGAACGGCACCTTGATGTCCGAAGGCTTGAAGGCGTTCGCCGGCGGGAGGCCGTAGAAGGCAATGGACGCGGCCAGCTCCGGAATGCGGCAGGCTCCGAGGATCGCCACGGCGCCGCCCATGCAGAAACCCGTGAGGCCGACCTTCACCCCTGTCTTGCCGAGATACCGCACAGCGCCCCGCACCACCTGGTCCGTTGCGTCGGCGAAATTGAGGGAATTCATCTCACGCGCCGCGGCTTCCTGGTCGTGATAGGGGACCACGGTTCCGGCATAGAGATCAGGCGCCAGGGCCTCGTATCCGGCGAGCGCCAGCCGGTCGCAGATACCCCTGATTTGGTCCTGCAGGCCCCACCATTCCTGGATGACAACCACGCCGGGCGCATGGGCCGCAGCGGCTTTTGCAAGATAACCCGTGGCCAGTTTTCCGTCGGCCCGCGGGAATGAAATCTTCGTGCCCATGATCGCTTCCTCCGAGATTGCGCGGACAAGTATGTTCCTTCAGGTGGGGGCTGGCAAGAATGCCAGGGGAACTCCCGTTCCACGCCGCAGCCAGGCGGCGGCAACCGCGAGTGCGAGGGTGAGCAGACAATAAAGATAGACGTCGGGCGGATTGAGCAGCTTCACGATAAGAAGATAGTCGCAGATGATCGCGATGGCACTCCAGACAAGACTAAGCGGCACGGCCATCGCATTACCCAGCCATCAGGGGTTTATCTGAATGTTTGGAATTTGAATCACGATGTCGTTTTGAGTGCTCTTGTAATACAAGTAGCCAAGCACGATAACCGCCACGGCGAGCGCTATAATGATTAGTTGCTGCGTCTGTTTCATCGAGATGCTCTCCTTCGACGTCCGCATTCTAAGCGTGGATCACGGGAAAACTGGCTCCAGGCCGCAACACAGATAGTGAATGCATCGTAGTAGCTCTCGCCTTGGCTCACAATGACTTTGAATCGTGGCCTCGCAATCGCGCTCCCGGCCCCCTTGCCTCTGGCGCTGCAGCCAAATCCAAACTAGTATTCAGGACGGACCATTGAATCGGTGTTGATCAGGAAAAGGAACAAGAACCATGTCAATCGGAACCATCCTCATTATCATTCTTATAATTTTCCTTCTCGGCGGTTTCAGTGGCCGCTTCGGTGGCTACGGCTATGGCTATGGCCACACGGGCGTCGGAGCTCTGGGCACCATCCTGATCATCATTGTTGTGCTTGTGCTGCTGGGAAGACTCTAGTCGGGCATCAGGATACGCGGTCGGCTGACACGTCCGGTCAGTCAGCAATCGTCCTTTTCCGCCAGATTTCCAGCAAGGTCTGGGAACCAGCCACGATGATCGGGCCAAGCACGATCCCATGGGGACCGAACAGGACCAATCCCCCGGCAACTGCAATAAAAGAGGGCACCGTGTGCATCATGAGCCGCTTGCCCACCAGAATGGGATAGAGGACATTGTCGACCAATCCGACCACGACTACCCCCCACACGGTGAGCGATATAGCCGACATGAAATCGCCGGAGAGGGCCAGGACAACAGCTGTCGGCGCCCAGATGACGAACGCCCCCAGAAAGGGCACGACGGCAAGAAGACCCATCACCACGCCCCAGAACAGCGGGGCCGGCAAATCCAGCCACCAGAACATTGCGCCGCCAAGCCCGCCTTGCAGTGTGGCGACGGCTGCCGTCCCGTAAACCGAGGCAAATATTGTATTGACGATCCGGTCGGCGAGCAGGGAGAACTCGGAAGCAGACAGCGGCAGCATGTTTTCGACGGCAGCAATCGCGCTGGTCCGGTCGCGGAGGAGGTAGAACAGAAAGTAGAAGGTCAGAAGCAGGCTCACCAGGCCCGCGACCGAGCCCTTCACGAACGTACCGCTCCACCCGGCAAGCCATGACGTCGCCGCTTGAATGAGTTGCTGTATGTTCAGACGCTCATTGAGCCAGCGTGTCGCCGGCGTGAGCCAGGGGTGGTCGGCGGTCACCCGCGCCCAAGTCCCGGAATCAGCCATTGAGGTGACGAGCGGCGCGCTCTTGACGGTTTCGTTGAGCAGGGTCCCGATCACCAGGATGGTGGGAACCACGACGATGACGGCCACGATAGCGGTGGTCAGGGCCGCAGAGAGGCCAAACGCCCCAAAACTTTTCCGGATTTTCACGTCAAGCGGCGCGAAAAGTACCGCAAGCGTAAACGACCAGACAAGGGCTGGCAGGAACGGAAGTCCGATGAAGTAACAGAGGACCAGGCCGAGAAATATCCCGGACGCCAGCAGCACGTTCGTGATGAACTGGTGACTCTTGGATTGTTTTTCAGCCATTCTGAATTCCCGGGAAATGCTGCACCATCGATCTAATTTGCGCTCGCCTTGGCAATCCCGCTAACGAAATGTGTCACAACGATCAGCCGGCCTCCCGGGTCAACCCACAGTGGCTTTGTGGCCGCTGATCTCCTCGACCAACAGACGAAAGTAGACCGGTACCAGCGGCCGTGGTTCGCCGTGGAGAACTGTCTTCACGTAGCCCGGCTCCCACCACAATTTGTTTTTCCGGAGCAGCTTGTAGGCGAACTCACGGGTCTCTTTTGTTTCATCGTTATCCGGCAGCTCTTCATACCGTCCGAAGACGATGACGCTGGTCCATTCCTGGGGGCTCACGATGCTGTCCACCTCCACACAGGCGAGGGGATTGACACGCAGCCATTCGATCTTCTGGCCGACCGTGGAAAAACTGTAGATGCAATGGTCGCGGTAGACAAAATGGAAGGGCGTGATGTAGGGCTGGGCCTGCTTCGCACACGCCAGCCGCCCCAAATGGCTACCAGCCAGGAAGTCCAGACTGGCATGTCTTGTCAGTTCTTCAATATGCATGGCGCGTCTCCCAAAACTCTTCGGGATCTCTTACCCCCTCCGGCGTTGATCGAGATCCAGCCGTTGGCTGGCAGGTCTAATTCAAGATTGCGGCCAAATTTCCAGCATCGGCTTCGGTGCCACACGCTAGTTCGGTGAAGCCAAGTATGTGCCTTCGGGGAGGCGGTGGCAAGATGGAGGCATTTTAGCAAAGCCTGGTAGTTTCATCGAGCTTCCATATATTCCTCGCGGTCCGCCTTCAGGGGTTCGCCTTGAGGTAGGCAATGATGTCAGCAATTTCCTCTGGTTTCTTCAATCCGGCAAAGGACATTTTGGTCTTTGGAACGAAGGTTTTTGGGTCCGGCAGATAAATCGCCAGCGTCGCCTCGTCCCAAACCACTCCTTCGGTGCCTTTGGCCAGCATGGCCTCGGAATATCTATAATCTGCGACCGATGCGGCCTTTCATCCAACCAAGCCCTTCAACGTGGGGCCGACCTTGTTCAGGCCCTTTTCATTTTCATGGCAGGCCTTGCACTTGTTGAAGACATTGGCGTCGTTGGCAGCATCGCCTTAGGCAAGGGTTGGCGAAGCAATGGCAAGCAGGACGGCGAGAGTGGCAATAGCGGTTCTAGTCATTTTCTTCGATTCCCATTGTGGTCATTTGCACTACGCCGCACGCAACGGAATTGGATTTCTTTTGGCGCAGCACGCGACATCGAAATACCGCTGCCGCAATTCCGGAACTGGACTTATAGCTTGTAGAGTGGCAGGCCGCCCCGCGTGGAACGGCCTGCCTGGTTTTGAAGGAAAGCAATTATGCCTTCGGCAAAATCACCGTATCAATCACGTGAATGACGCCGTTCGTGCAGGCGATATCCGCCGTTACGACCCTCGCACCGTTGACGGTCACACCTTTTGTTCCGTCTACATGCAAGGCTTCGCCATTCACCGATTTTGGTGTTGCGGTTTTGCCCGCCACGTCGGCGGCCATGACCTTGCCGGCAATCACATGCAATGTCAGGATTGCGGCAAGCTTCGCCTTGTTCTCGGGCTTGACGAGGTCTGCGACCGTTCCGGCAGGAAGCTTTGCGAAAGCCGCATCATTGGGCGCAAATACGGTGAACGGTCCGGCGCCTTTCAACGTATCAGCGAGTCCTGCTGCTGTGACAGCTGCAACAAGTGTCTTGAAAGAGCCGGCTGATACGGCGGTATCTACGATATCGTGCATTTGATATGTCCTCTGTATTTGGTTTGTGGTTCTTAAATGCGGCGCTTCAGGATTGTTTCCCAATGCCGGCAATCTTTTCGACAATGCGATATGAGAAAATCCAGAGGCAGGCCTGCCATGACAACAGCGCCTGCCTCCAAATTTGGCAGGAGAGTATCTGCCTTATTACATCTTGGGCATGATGACCGCGTCGATCACATGAATGACGCCGTTGTCTGCGGCGATGTCGGCGGTGACCACCTTGGCCCCGTCAACCATTACACCATCCATGCCATTGACTTCGATTTCTGAGCCCTCCACGGACTTCGCCATGGTCTTCTTGCCTGCCACGTCGGCAGCCATAACCTTGCCAGCGACGACATGATAGGTCAGAATTGACACCAGCTTGGCCTTGTTCTCCGGCTTCAGAAGATCTTCGACAGTGCCCGCGGGCAATTTGGCAAAGGCTTCATCGGTCGGCGCAAAAACCGTAAAGGGGCCAGCGCCCTTCAGCGTGTCGACAAGACCTGCCGCCTGCAAGGCAGCCGCAAGGGTCTTGAAATTTCCAGCGGCCACAGCCGTATCGATGATGTCTGCAGCAAAGGCCTGAGATGTTGCCAAAAGAGCTGAAGCTGATATGGCGGCGGCGATTACAAGGTTTCGAATTGGACGCATAACACTACTCCTCAAGTTGTTAACGCCCCCCATACGCGCCTCTCATGCAATCAGAT
>JBAVOA010000354.1:0-3384 GCA_049691635.1 Aestuariivirga sp.
CATCATGACACTGGCGCTCAGCGTCCCCCTTGGCATCGCCGCCGCTGTCTACCTCGAGGAATTTGCGGCAAAGAACAAGTGGACCGAACTGATTGAGGTTAACATCAATAATCTGGCGGCGGTTCCCTCCATCATCTTCGGTCTTCTGGGCCTTGCCGTTTTCATCAATTTCTTCGGGCTGCCGCGCTCGGCGCCGCTGGTGGGCGGGCTGGTGCTGGGGCTGCTTGTCTTGCCCACCATCATCATTGCTACCCGAGCTGCATTGAAAGCGGTTCCACCTTCCATCAAGGAAGCGGCATTAGGCGTTGGTGCCTCGCACCAGCAGGCCGTATTCCACCATGTGCTGCCTTTGGCCGTACCCGGCATTCTCACCGGAACGATTCTCGGCGTCGCCCGCGCACTTGGAGAAACAGCGCCCCTCCTGATGATCGGCATGGTGGCCTTCATCGTGGACATCCCCAAAGGGCTGACGGAAGCCGCCACCGTCCTGCCGGTCCAGATCTATCTCTGGTCGGACCTGCCGGAAGTCGCTTTCCAATCGCGTACGGCAGCAGCCATCATTGTCCTTCTCGTCATTCTTTTCTGCCTCAATGCCGTCGCCATTTACCTGCGCAAGCGCTTCGAGCGGCGCTGGTAGGATCCAAGGAAAAAATCATGGACGCTTCGCTCCAAAAAAGTGCCATTACTCCAGGCCCACGAATTCTCGCCCAGCGCGAAACCAAGATCGTGGCCAGCGACGTCAATATCTACTATGGCGAAAAGCACGCCATCAAGAATCTCTCGATACATGTTCCGGACCGCGCCGTGTCGGCGTTCATCGGCCCCTCGGGCTGCGGCAAGTCCACTTTCCTGCGGGCCATCAACCGGATGAATGACACCATTGATGGCTGCCGGGTGACGGGAGACATCCTGATTGACGGCAAGAACATCTATGACCGTGACCTCGATGTGGTGCAGCTCAGGGCCCGGGTCGGCATGGTGTTCCAGAAGCCGAACCCCTTTCCCAAATCCATCTTTGAGAATGTGGCCTATGGCCCGCGCATCCATGGCATTGCCAAGTCGAAGACCGACCTAGAGGAAATTGTCGTCAACAGCCTGAAGAAGGCCAGCCTGTTTGAAGAGGTGAAGGACCGGCTTGCCCAATCGGGAACGGGGCTTTCCGGCGGCCAGCAGCAGCGCCTCTGCATTGCCCGGGCCATTGCCGTGAACCCCCAGATCATCCTGATGGATGAGCCATGCTCGGCCCTTGACCCCATCGCATCGGCCAAGATCGAAGAGCTGATTGACGAAATCCGGCAAAACTACTGCATCATCATCGTTACCCACTCCATGCAGCAGGCAGCGCGCGTTTCCCAGCTCACAGCCTTCTTTCATCTCGGCGCGCTTGTGGAGTTTGGTGACACAGACGACATGTTCACCAGGCCCCAGGACAAGCGCACGCAAGACTATATCACTGGCCGCTTCGGCTGAGCCCATAACGGAGACCTTCATGTCCGACCATACAGTCAAGTCCTATGATGATGATCTGGCCGCCCTCAAGCAGATGCTTGCCAAGATGGGAGGCCTTGCCGAAGAGCAGCTTGCCAACGCCATTGATGCCATTGCCAAGCGCGACACGAGGCTCGCTGACCTGGTGATTGCCGGGGATGACAAGATTGACGTTCTCGAGCAGCAGGTCGAGGAGAAGGCCATTCTCACCATCGCCAAGCGCCAGCCCATGGCGCAGGATTTGCGGCAGATCGTCGTGGCCATCCGTATTGCGGCCGATCTCGAGCGCATTGGCGATCTGGCCAAAAACACGGCAAAGCGCACCCATGCCATTTCCGAGGAGCTGCCGCGCAAGCTGGTGTCGGGCCTCACCCGCATGGGCAACCTCGCCCAGGAGCAACTCAAAAACATTCTCGACGCCTATGCGCAGTCCGATGCCGACAAGGCCATCCAGGTGTGGCGCGCGGATGAAGACATTGATGCGCTTTATAATTCGATTTTCCGCGAGCTTCTGACCTATATGATGGAAGACCCGCGGATGATCGGGCCTTGCACCCATCTGCTGTTTGGCACAAAGAACATGGAGCGCATCGGCGACCACACGACCAACATCGCGGAGAACATCTATTTCCAGGTCCATGGCAAGACCATCGCAGAGGAGCGGCCCAAGAAGGATTCGACCAGCACTACAAATTTCAATCCGAACCCAAGGTACTAGGCCATGTCCGCGTCGATCCTCGTCGTTGAAGACGAAGAACCCATCCAGATTCTTCTCAGCTATAATTTTGAGTCGGAAGGCTACCGGGTTCGCGCAACGGCCCAGGGCGAGGAGGTTGCACGGCTGGTGAATGAGGAGCGGCCTGATCTTATCGTGCTGGACTGGATGCTGCCCGGCATTTCCGGCATCGAGGTTTGCCGCTTGCTGCGCACCAGGCCTGAGACCCGCGACATTCCCATCATCATGCTGACGGCGCGCGGCGAGGAAAACGAGCGGGTGCGCGGACTGGCCACCGGCGCTGATGATTATATGGTCAAACCCTTTTCCGTACCTGAGCTTCTGGCACGGGTGCGCACCATTTTGCGGCGCGCCAATCCTGACGCAGTGGCGGAAGTCCTGAAGGCCGGCGATATTGCGCTGGACCGGAGGGCGCGGCGTGTCACACGGTCCAAACGTGACATCGAACTTTCGCCAACGGAGTTCCGCCTGCTTGAACACCTGATGCAGAATCCGGGCCGGGTCTATTCGCGCTCGCAGCTGCTTGACGCGGTGTGGGGCCGCGACATCTATGTGGATGAGCGCACGGTTGACGTGCATGTGGGCCGCCTGCGGAAATCCCTCCAGCGCGGCCGCGAAAGCGACCCCATCCGTACAGTGCGCAGCATGGGTTACGCCTTCGACGAAAGATTTGGCGCGGCTTGAGTTTGTTTTCAACCTCCTGAAACATTTTATACACTCTCCATGGTCGGGCTTGACCCGACCACCCAGACTTAGCAACATAAACCTATGCCTCAAGGGGCGATATTATATATGTCGTACTCAGATGACGATTTTAACTTTAAAGTAGCGGCGCGAAATCGGCTGCAACAGCCTCCACCATATCGATAGCATCCTCAAGCGCTTGCACGACAAACAGCGGTCCAGGCTGACCTTGGAAGATTACCTGAAAGGTCAGGTGGAGATGCACATCCACTACGTCGTTAGGATTTCTGACTTTGAGACGAGCGAGTTCTGCGCCGTCCTCAAACTGCACAAGGGTGAGGTGGACCCCGCCGTCAAGGATTACCGTTCGATTTTCGACTGTGTCGGTTTTTATGCTCACGCTGTCCGCGATGGAAACGGCCGGCAAAAGGAGCTTGTGTTTGTCAGTGATATCAAAGTCGTGAAGGAAACTGAGG
>JBAVOA010000355.1:0-1658 GCA_049691635.1 Aestuariivirga sp.
CGGCATGGTCGAGGCAATCAATCTTATGGCGCGTAGCGAGGCCATCCTGCTTGACCCGGTCTATTCCGGCAAGGGTATGGCGGGGCTCATCGATCTGTGCCGCAAGGGTCATTTCAAGAAGTCCGACACTGTCGTATTCCTGCACACCGGCGGCAGCGTGGCGCTGTTTGGCTACAATGGAGTTTTTGACGGCACACGACCGAACTGACGCTGGCGAAATCGAAACCGGCGAAGATCGGTACATTAAATTTGAACATCAACCAAACAGCATATGAGGGGAGAAACAACTATGATCGCAAGACGCACAATACTCGCAACGATGGCCGCCATGCTTTTGGCGGGCGCCACTGCCACAGCTGCGATGGCAGAGAAAGTGGTTATCGGTACTTTTGGGACGCCGACTCCAATGCAAGCGGCAATTGCCGCTGGTGAAGTCGATAAGGCTACAGGCTGGGAAATTGAATGGCGCAAATTTGCTTCTGGAGCGGAAGTCATCGCGGCAATGGCTTCAGGTGATCTCAAGATTTCAGAAATCGGATCCTCGCCATTGGCAATCGGCGCTTCGCAGGGCGTGGATTATCAGTTGTTTGGGATATCTGATATCATCGGCGCCGCAGAAGCACTGATCGCCCGTGATGGTGCAGGTATCACCAAAGTTGAAGACCTCAAGGGGAAAAAAGTTGCCGTTCCACTGGGTTCGACTGCACACTATTCCCTCATGGGCGCGCTCAAGAATGCAGGCCTCACTTCAGCCGATGTAGAAGTGATTGGCATGAAGCCAGATCAGATCTCTGCCGCATGGGATCAAGGCCAAATTGATGCCACCTTCATTTGGGAACCGGCCCGCGGCAAAGCCATGAAAACCGGCAAGATGATCATCGCCGCAAATCAGGTTACGGGTGCGCCGACATTCGATGGTTGGGTTGTGAACACGGAATTCGCCAAGGCAAACCCGGACTTCATGACCAAGTTCTTGAAGGCCATTGAAGCAGCCAACGCTGCCTATAACTCCAATCCGGATGCCTGGACCGCTGACTCAGCACAGGTCAAAGCAATCGCCGAACGCACAGGCTCACCTGCCGCAGAGGTCCCAGCAGCATTGAAGGACTACACGTTCCCATCGCTTGCAACCATGGCATCCGCTGAGTGGCTCGGCGGCGGAAATCAAGCCAACATGCTGGCAACAGCCAAGTTCCTGATGGAGAACAAGCGGGTTGATGCTGTGCTTGATGATTACTCCAAGTATGTGAACGCCGATTATCTTGCTGCGGCGATGAAGTAATTCATCTCCGTCACATAATACTTTCGTAAGCTACCACTCCGCCATTCTTGGCGGAGTGGATTTTTACCAGTTGGGCAGGCCGCGCATGGGAAGTCTTCACGTTGATCATGTAACAGTCGAGTTTCCACTTGGTCCCAACACGCCTCCGGTCAAAGCGTTGTCGGATGTTGACCTTGAAATTCAGTCTGGTGAGTTTGTGGTTGCCCTAGGTGCTTCAGGCTGTGGGAAATCGACACTGCTCAATCTGCTGGCTGGATTTCTTTCGCCCTCAGTAGGGCAAATCAATCTCAATGGAAACATCGTTGCAGGTCCCGGTGCTGACCGGGCGGTGGTGTTTCAAAAACACGCCTTACTGCCATGGCTGAACGTCATTGAT
>JBAVOA010000356.1:0-5049 GCA_049691635.1 Aestuariivirga sp.
CTGCAGGCGGGCGCTGAACAGTTTGTTCTGGCCGGACATGATGGCAGCCAGTTCGGGCTCGCCTGCCCGCGCCATGATTTCCGGCGGGAATGTAATGGCACTTGCCTTGTCGCGCTGCGCCTCAAGCCGCGCCCGCTTGGCAAGGGCCTCGTCAAGCAGGCCGTCGATGATCGCCAGTTCGGATTTGGTTTCGGTATTGTCCAGAACCACAAGGGCCTGACCCTTCTCCACCCGGTCGCCATCCTTCACCCGGATTTCACCGACAATGCCGCCCTCCTTGTGCTGGACCTTCTTGGAGTAGGATTCAACCATGATGGTGGCGGGCGCGATGACGGCGCCATTGAGTTCGCTCAGAACCGCCCAGCTTCCTATCACGCCCACCATGATCAGCACCGACAGGAAGCCAATCACCTGAAAGCGGCGCAGCGAGGAATTGGTATTGATCGGTTGCATGGTCTAGTTCGCCTGTACGAGAGTCGGTTTGCCCGCAGGCTGCGCCACCTGGCCATTGCCGCTTGCAGGCCGGTTCAGCACTTTTTTCAGAATCTCGTCGCGCGGTCCCAGCGCCGCCGTGCGGCCATCGCTGAGCACCAGAATCTGCTGGATGGAGGCAAGGGCACTGGGGCGGTGCGCAATGACCACCACCGAGGCGCCACGCGCCATGGAAACCCGGATGGCACGGTCAAGGGCCGCTTCGCCTTCCGCATCGAGATTTGAATTGGGTTCATCGAGGACAAACAGCACCGGATCCCCATAAAGGGCGCGCGCCAGCGCAACCCGCTGCCGCTGGCCAGCCGAAAGCCTCGCGCCATTCTCGCCAAGCGGCGTGTCATAGCCCTTGGGCAGGCGCATGATCAGATCATGGACGTTGGCAAGCTGGGCCGCTTCAACAATCTTCGCCGGATCGGCATTGACGTCAAAACGCGCGATGTTTTGCGCCGCCGTGCCGTCAAACAATTGAATGTCCTGCGGCAGGTAGCCGATGAGTTTCCCCGTTTCGTCAATATCGCGCTGGTCGTGGGTGGCCCCGTCGAGCCGCACCGTGCCCCGCGTGATCGGCATGACGCCCACAAGCGCCCGTGCCAGCGTGGATTTGCCAGCCCCGGTGGGCCCGATCACACCGATGCCCTTGCCCGGTTCAACCGTAAAACTGATCCCCTGCAGCACCGGCTTTTCCGCGCCGGGCATTTGCACGATGAGATTTTCAACTTCCAGCTTGCCCGTGGGCTGGGGAAGCTTCATGCGATTGGCGACGGCTGGAGCCGAGGCCAGAATGTTTCCAAGCCGTTCAAGCGCCTTGCGGAAACCAAGGAACTGCTGCCAGCTGGCTACCGCCTGTTCCACCGGCGCCAGCGCCCGCCCCATGATGATCGACGCGGCAATCATCGAGCCCGATGAGATTTCATGCTGGAGCGCGAGATAGGCGCCAAGCGCCAGGATACCCGATTGCACCATCAGGCGCAGAACCCGCGACGCGGCACTCAGGCTGCCGCCCACATCATTGGCAACAGTCTGATGGTCAAGCGCCACCTGTTGCATATCAGCCCATTTCTTGCGGATGGCGCCCCGCATGCCCAGTGAATGCAGCGCCTCCGAATTGCGCCGGCTTTCATCGGTCATGATCGTGGATTTGACAGTCGCGGCATTGGCCTCGGCCATGGGGCCGCGCGTTGCCCGTTCCGACCAGAATGCAAGCACGAAAATGGCGACGGCGGCGCAGATCGCGGCAACGCCCAGAACCCAATGCATGAGGAAGATCACCAGCAGATAGACCGGCACCCATGGCATGTCGAGGAATGCAAAGGGGCCTTGCCCCGACAGGAACTGGCGGATCGTGGCCAGATCGCTGACCGGCTGGCCGCCGATGCCCTGGCTGCGCCGAAGCGCGTGTTCCGCCATGGAATCGAAAACCCGGTCGCGCAATCGTTCCTCAACGCGCCGGCCGATGCGCACCAGGATGCGGGCCCGCAGATATTCGAGAAAGCCGTAATAGGCATAAAGCGCGATGACGATGCCGATGAGCGCCACGAGGGTTGGCACGCTGCCCGAGGTCAGCACCCGGTCATAGACCTGCAGCATGAACAGCGGGCCGGTAAGCATTAGGATGTTGACCAGGCAGCTGAACACTGCCGTTGACGCAAAGGCCCCACGGCTAGCCAGCAGAACCGAGGCGATTTCACTTCTGGTCTGCTTCTGCGCGGGCTGCATCGGGTCTCCCTGGCCAACCTTGGAATTGCCGCCTGATTCGTCTTCATTGCCGAAGGAAGGCTGGCGGCTTAGGTAGACTAACGACCGACTGGTATCAACCCTGTTAACGGCCCCAGGACAATGGCGCAATCGCACTCCGCAACACCCGGTTGGTGTCGGCCATGGAACCCGGACTTGGCGGCTGGGCGAGGCCCACGACCGGCACCACCTGGCGCAGCATGTCATGGTAATAGCGCACGCCGCTTTCCAGATCAGAGAGGATGAGCCCCTTGTAGCCCGAGGACTGCAAGGCCTCGAAACACCAGGCAATCAGCTGGGTGTCTTCGGTGCCCGTCAGTTCGTCAATGCGCTTGGCCAGATAGCGCGAAATCTTCGTTTCGCGGCGCTCATCGTCCAGCGCGTAATAGGAAAAGCGCTGGATAGTTTTATCAACAGCTACCGGATACTCCTGGTAGAACCCGACCATGTCCGGATAGAGCATCAGCACCATGTTGGGAAACAGCCCGTAATAGTACCAGGCCCTGCGGTTGGCTTCCGGCAAATGCTCCATGACCGGCAAAAATTTCTTGTAATTCCGCACACTCCAGTAGCGGTCGCGGCTGTCGTTGAACTCGCCCTTGGAGCGTGTGATCCCAAAGCCCATGTTCTCGTCGATGTAGCCATTGCCATAGAGATCCTGCAGGGCGGGATGGGCCACGGGAACATGATAGCCCTCATTGTCCACGTCGCGCACCGACTTCCAGTTCACCGGCATCTTCTGGCTGGTCATTGTGCCATAGGGCTTCGTTTCCGCCATCCGGTAATGGCGGATGAGGTCCTCATGGGGGGCCATTATATGGGCCACCGACGGTTGATCGCCCGGCACAAAGCGCACAAACACAAAGCCGTGCCAGATTTCGAATTCGACCGGCGGCAGGCCATGCTCGACCGGATCAAGCTTGGGCAGGGATTTGGCCTGGGGCACGGCGCGCAAGGTGCCATCAAGATTGTAGGACCAGCCATGGAAGGGGCAGACGATGGCCGACTTGCAGGTGCCCCGCTCGGTGGCCACAACCCGGCTGCCGCGGTGGCGGCACACATTGTGGAAAGCCCGCACTACATTGTCCTTGCCGCGCACGATCAGAGCCCGTTCGCCCACCAGGTCGAAGCTGTAGTAGTCGCCGATATTGGGAACATCGCTCACATGGCAGGCCAGCTGCCAGGTTTTGCGGAACAGCTCGTCCTTCTCGATCTCGAGGAATTCCGGATTGGTGTAAGTCCAGCTCGGCAAGCCGCCCCGCTTGTCGTCGTCAAGTCTTGTCCGGACGTTCACCGCCATATCCATGGTCATCTCTGTCTATATTGAATGTACGTTCAATATAGCTGAATTCCGGTCAAATGCCAAGTGGCACAATTTGTCGTCATGATTCAATTTGAAATTATGCTTTACCTCTTCTGTAAAGTAACGACATTCTTGTATACTCAAACAACGCGGCTGAGTATTTCCAATCATCCCAAAAAGAATTATCAACCCATTTTTCATCAGACCGAAACTGCATGGCCTTCTGTCTGCCAGCCTCACCAGCCACCAGCAAATAAAGCGACTCTTCCAATAGCGAAATAAAATGTTCTGCATCAAAATTGGCGGCAAGGTTTTGCTGTATTGTATTGATATTTCTCTTTAAATTGACGTAACCCATTGGCAAATCGATGCCGAGTTTCAAGGGAAAAATGGTCGTTCCTGAAAACCTTGGGTTGATTTCCATGAGAACATAGTCACCGTCCTTTTTCTGAAGAAGATCCAGATCAATGCCTCCAGTCCAATTCAACTCCTTGACGATTTTAGAAAGAATCGCGTCAAGCCGGCCATCATGGACACGACTGGAATAAGGGGGCGTTCCGCCATGCGAATGCTCATAGTCGCACCTGAAGGCGAAGCTCTGGATCACCAGCCCGTTGGAAGCAAACCCTGTTATGTCAACAAGATCACCCTCGACCTTGGCCTGCAGTTGCATCTCTGCGCTCTTCGGGACACGCGCCAACTTTTCTTTGAACTCAGTGTGGTCTGATATCTCAAAAACACCTCGCGACGCAACACTGCCTGAAAGCTTTAGAAAACAGGGGAATCCAATTTTATCGACAGCACTAGCCGCCGTATCATGGGTCACAAAAACAGTTGCGGGTGTATCAATACCAATTGACCGGCATAGATCGGTAGTCCTGTTTCGGCTTCTTGTTATTAGCACTGATTCAACCGGGCTGGAAAAGAAAGCGTCATTTTTAGGATATAGCTGCTTTGCCTTGGCAACGATAACTGCGTCGTGATCAGAGACCGGCACTACGAGATCAATACCTTTGTCTTTCACCAAACTCACAAGTTCTTGCGCACGCTCCGTATCTCGGTTGTTTTTGAAGTACATTATGTTTTTAACAAAAATGGATGCAGAATTGGGTTCGGTAACCTTATCCGAATCCGACACCACTGATACCAAATGCCCATTTCGGCCGTATGATTGTATGCAAGCCAAAGCCGATTGCCAGCCGGCACTCATAACGAGAATATGGAGCTTGTCTCTATTGGCCATTGATACAACAGGCTTTTTCTTTTCATCAGAAGAGATCGAAGTCTCATTACCATCAACTTAAGAAGCGCGATAGATATCCTCCCTGATTTGTCGCAAACCGATGTGCAGACTAACTTCAAACCGCGGTCAATTCGGGAGAGCACGTCACGGGCTATAATGGCTGATTTTGGCCGATGCTGTCGAAAAAGGGAAATTTGGCAGGCCACCAAAAATTTGCAGGACCAAGGAAGAGATGTTGTCACACGCGGCTGGGGGACCAGCTAGTAATGCGACAAAC
>JBAVOA010000357.1:0-1944 GCA_049691635.1 Aestuariivirga sp.
CTGGGCGACGGGGCTTGCCCGGTCACCCCCACAACCCTGCAGGCGGCCCTCGCAAGTGCTGCCAGCGCCGCCCATGGCGCAAGCCTTGTGCTGGGTGGCGAAAAGCTGGTTTATGCCCTGTGCCGCCCGCCGGGCCACCATGCGGCCTCGGACGTCGCCGCCGGCTTCTGCTATTTCAACAATGCTGCCCTCGTCGCAGAGATTTTCACAAAAGCCGGAAAACGCGCCGCCATTCTCGATATCGACGTACACCATGGCAATGGCACCGAGGCCATCTTTTATGACCGCGCTGATGTGCTCACTGTCTCGATACATGCCCACCCCAAGCGGTTCTACCCCTTCTTCTGGGGCTATGACCATGAAACGGGACGCGGGCAAGGCGAGGGCTTCAACCTGAACATCCCGCTGGAACGCGGCACCGTCATCAAAGATTACTGCATAAGTCTGGAGATTGCTTTGCAGAGGGTGAGTGATTTCAAGCCAGACTTTCTGGTGCTGGCAGCCGGTCTCGATATTGCCGTCGACGATCCTTTCAAGGGCTTTGCCATAACGACCCCGGAATTTGCCACAATCGGCAATATGATCGCTGAGGGGCGTCTTCCCACCCTGGTTGTGCAGGAAGGCGGCTACCCCAGCCCAAGCCTGGGGCAAAATCTGGCATCGCTCTTCAAGGGTCTCGGCGCATGAGTTTTGAAATTCGCACCATGCAGGACAATGAGGCCCAGACCGTGGCTGACATGGTGCATGGGCTGGCCCGGGATCTGAATCTGAACATCGTTCCGGTTCTCACGGCAAACATTCTTCTCGAAAGCCGCGATCTGGTAAATGTGGTGGTGGCAGCAGAAGCAGGGCGCCTTCTCGGCGCCTGCCTGTCGCTCATGACCTTCTCCACCTTTCGCGCCGCCAAGGGCGTCTATGTGGTTGACCTCTTCGTCGATGCCACCGCCCGCAACCGCAACGTCGGCGAGGCGCTCTTGCGCGAAACGGCAAGGCGCGGCAAGGTGCGCGGTGCCAGGTTTGTCAAGCTCGAAGTCGACTTGACCAATGCCGGCGGCGCCCGTTTCTATGAGCGCCTGGGATTCAAGAAGAAGCTCGAAGACAGGCTGTTTGTTCTGGAACAGGATGGCCTGAACTATTTCATCGCAGAGAGGGATACTCCATGACAATCAAGAGCGTTGGCCTGATCGGCGTTGGCCTGATGGGCCACGGCATTGGCAAGAATATTTTGGGTAGGGGCTTCGCCCTCAACGTGATGGCCCACAAGAACCGCGCCCCTATTGAAAGCCTGGTGTCCTTGGGAGCGAAGGAATGCGCTTCCCCCGCCGAAATCGCCAAGGCCTCGGATCTGGTCATCCTCTGTGTCACCGGAACGCCGCAGGTTGAGGAAGCGGTCTATGGTGCAAAGGGGTTGAGCAGTGCGCTGCGCGATGGCCTGATCATCGCCGATTGCTCCACGGCCGAACCCGCCTCCACCATCAGGATCGCCGCCGAACTCAAGGCCAAGGGCGTGCATTTTGTCGATACCCCGATGACCCGCACGCCCAAGGAAGCCGAAGCCGGAAAGCTCGGCCTGATGATCGCCGGCGACAAGCAGGCTCTGGCCAAAATCCGGCCGGTGCTGGATTGCTTCGCCGACACCATTGTGAACGCTGGCGAAGCCGGCGCTGCCCACCAGTTGAAGTTGCTGAACAACTTCCTCTCCATCGGCCATGCGGCAATTGCTGCCGAGGCGATCACCGTCGCCGCAAAGGCCGGCGTGGACATGGTGGCCTTCTGCGATATCGTGATGGCCGGAGGCGCCGCCTCCGTCATGTTCGGCAGGTTGATCAACGTGCCCCTGAGCGATGATGACAGTTCCGCCAAATTCGCCATCAAGAACGCCAGAAAGGACATGCGCTACTACACCAACATGACCGAGCAACTGCCCGTGGCCTCCTTCATGGG
>JBAVOA010000358.1:0-3379 GCA_049691635.1 Aestuariivirga sp.
GGCACATACGGCGGAATGCTTCCTTCAGTTGCTGGGCTGAAAACTGCTTGTAGAATTCGCGCTGGTTGCTGGCAGCATCATGTCTTTTTGCGGGGCCGGCTTTTGTCATCACTGCCCCCCTGCCAGCAGATCATCTTGCCGCTTGCGAAGGGTCACAATGCGTGAAGATGGGTCAACTACGCTGTTGCCATAGGTAATCAGCTCACCTCTTTTGATGGGTCGCGTGACCTTGGCATTTTCAAGCAGTCCGCTTGGAACGGCCTGTTTCACTTGTGCATCTCCGTAGGTCATGATCCAGGCCCGGTAGCAATATTCGCCGAGAGCATCAAGTGTATCTCCCGGCTGCAGGCCCTTTTTGGCAACGGCACATACCTCTGAGGTAGGATGCGGGAGAGGCCGCATGTCAGCGGTGCCGTAAAGCACGGCGCGCGCGCATGACAGGGGAACCTCAAGGCTGGTTAAATGATAGGGCCGATAAAACGTGTAGTAGGGGCCGCGTCCCAACTTCAAATCGAGCATGCGTTCGCGCAGACGCGGGTGGGCCATTTCCACCACCACAAACACACCCGGTGCAACGCCTTTGCCAATGGAATAGTCAACCACACCTTTACGCGAGAGTATGCCGCCATCTGCAACAGGGCATAAAACGCTTTCAAGCTGTTCGAGGGTTGCGGCTGGCCCGTGCATGCCCGGGCAATCAGGCACCAGGCCCGTCGCGTTGGAAATCGCCGCCATCTCAACCATGGTCTTGGAGCCATCGACAAATTCGACAAGCATGCGCGGGTTCATATTGCGGCGCTTGGCTTCGTCCATGTATTGAGCGGGCGTGGCCTCAATGTTGAGTGGATTGTTCTTGCCCTTGCCGGCGGCAACAATAGGATAGCCAAGGCCAATGACGAAATTTACCAGTTCCATGCAGGAGCTTGGCTCATCGCCAGCACCCAGGGTGTAAACAACACCAAGCCGTTTTGCCTCATGCTGAAGATAGGCCCCAATGGTGACATCGGCTTCAACATTCATCATGATGAGATGCTTGCCGTGCTCCATGGCGGCCAAGCCAATTTCAGCCCCCACCGCTGGCCTGCCCGTCGCGTCGATGATGACGTCAATCTGGTCATTGGTACAAACCACTTGCGCGTCACTGGTGATGGCGGTCTTTCCGGTTTTCACGGCCGCGTCGAACGCACCCCGTGTATCGGCCAGTGCAAAACTTTCCAGCGGACGTCCGGCGATCTTCAAGGCTTTCCTGGCAGCATCGACATTGATCTCGGCAATGGCCGCAATCGTAATTCCCGTCATCTGATCACATTGGGTCACTATGTCCGTACCCATTTCGCCAGATCCAATGAGGCCTACCCGGATGGGGCGGCCTTCACGCTGCAGACGGCGCGCAAGATCAGTCGCGAGGCCGCTCGTCGGGCCAATAGGTGCTGGCCCCCGCTGCAAGGACTCTGCTGTACTCGCCATGTTTTCCTTGCTCCATTATCTATACCTCTGCATACTCCAATAAAGATACTTTTATGCCTGAAAAAGTCAATATGTAATATAATAAGCACGAAAACAGCCTCGTTCAAAAACCTGATAAATGTAGGAATTTTAAGTTTTTTTCACACATCTTTCAATCCGGGTGACGGGATTCTTGCAAATCCATTAGCACGTTAATAGAACCAAATGAATTCCAATTGGTATAATGTTGCATTTGCTTTTGGCTCCTATATGAAGGAATTTCCTGACCGGTGGAGGAGCTTAGATGGCTGAGATCAAACTTCGCGGAATTACGAGGGCTTGGGGCGCTTTTGTAGGCGTCGATGCCATTGATCTCGACATCAAGGACAAGGAATTCATGGTTTTTCTTGGCCCTTCGGGCTGCGGCAAAACCACGACGATGCGGATGATTGCGGGCCTGGAAGAACCCACGGCCGGGCAAATTGCCATTGATGGTGAAAACGTCACCGATGTGGACGCCCGGGACCGCGACGTTGCCATGGTATTTCAAAGCTATGCGCTTTATCCAAACATGTCGATTTATGACAATATATGCTTCCCCTTGCGCATGCGCGATGTTCCAAAGGCCGACCACGACAGGCTGGTGCGCAAGGCTGCGGATATGGTGGAGCTCGGTGATTATCTGGACCGCAAGCCCCGCGCCCTGTCCGGCGGCCAGCGGCAGCGCGCCGCTTTGGCCAGAGCCATTGTGCGGCAGCCGCAGGTTTTCCTCATGGATGAGCCCCTGTCAAACCTTGATGCCAAGCTGCGGCTGACCATGCGCGCCCAACTCAAACGCATCCAGCGCGATCTCGAAATCACGACCATTTATGTAACTCACGACCAGATTGAAGCCATGACACTGGCTGATCGCATTGCGGTCATGAACAAGGGCAAGATCCAGCAACTCGGCACGCCGGACGAGGTCTACAACGACCCCAATCATATCTTTGTTGCAAGCTTCATCGGTTCTCCGCCGATGAACCTCATCAAAGGCTCGCTTCACAAGGGCACATTTGCAGGGCCTAATACCGAGGTGAAAAACCTGGGCAGGGGCACCCAGAAAAATGTAGTCCTCGGCATCCGCCCGGAAGACATGGAAATCAGCAAGGCAAAGGGCGGCAATATCGTCTCGAAACTCTATTCTCTGGAACCCACCGGCGATTTGACCCTGGTGACTGCCTGGGCGGGCGAACAGCTTGTGGTGGCCAAGGGATCACGCACCTTCAAGCAAACGCTCGATACACCTATCGCCTTCACCTTCCTCAAAGACCGTATCTATCTCTTTGATGGCGAATCCGGCGACCGTTTGCGCTATTAGAAGCTGGCTCAAAAACTCAAACGGAATTCCATTCATGAAATCCTCGTCCGGTGTGCGCCCTGTGTTCCAACCCATCAAAGGTTTTGCCGCCGCAGAGAAGCGCAAGGTGCGGGCCGTTTTGACCGACATCGATGACACCCTGACCGAAGCAGGGCGACTTCCCGCCATTGCCTATCAAGCCCTTGAGGACCTACGCAAGGCTGGATTGATTGTTATTCCGGTCACGGGCCGGCCGGCCGGATGGTGTGACATGATTGCGCGGCAATGGCCGGTGGATGGGGTGGTAGGCGAGAATGGCGCATTCTATTTTCGCTACGATCAGCCAGCCAGCCGCATGATCCGCAAGTATATGAAATCCGGTACCGAACGCGCCGCCGACCGCGAACGGCTCAACGCCTTGCAATCGGAAATACTCGCCCAAGTTTCCGGCACGGCAATTGCCAGTGACCAGGCCTACCGCGAGGCGGACCTCGCCATTGATTTCGCTGAGGACGTTCCCCCGCTTACCTCCGCCGCCATCAATCGCATCGTTGATATCTTTGAACAGCATGGCGCTACCGCGAAAGTCTCCTC
>JBAVOA010000359.1:0-16224 GCA_049691635.1 Aestuariivirga sp.
AAGAAATCCCGCGATCTGGGTTTCACCTTGATGACCTTTGACACGGTAGCCCACGGCGCTCCGGAAAAATTCTATCGGGAGCTCGGATTTACTTTTGCCGGCAACATTCCCGGCTATGCCTATGGCAAGGACGGGCTGCATGATACGGCGCTGTTCTACAAGAAACTTGTCTAACAGGAGTTGGGACAGGCCTTAGGCCTGTCCCCCGCCGCCAACGATTTCGCGGGCGGCTTTTTCGAGGATGGCGCGGATACGCGCCGCCTCCTGTTCCGTCCATGGCCCCTGGCGCATGTGCAGGGCATGCCGCAGGGTGTGGAACGCTTCCCGCACCATGTCTGGCGTGGCGTGGTTTGCAAAAGCGCTTGCCGCCAGCTCCATGCGCGCCATCACGCCATCAACCGCGGCCCGGTTTTGCTCCAGAAATGCCGTGCCCTGTGGTGTGATCGTATAGAGCTTCTTGCCACCGCCCGCGTCTTCGCTTTGCAAATGATCCTGCTCAACCAGAAGCGTCAGGGTGGGATAAACCGCACCGGGGCTGGGCGCATAGGAACCGCCGAACTTTTCTTCGATGGCCCGGATCAGGTCATAGCCATGGCGCGGTTTTTCCGCGATGAGGGCAAGCAGAACCAGGCGCAGGTCGCCATGGCCGAACATGCGGCCGCCACGCCCGCCGCCTCCCCCGGGACCACGCCCAAAGCCTTCAGGGCCGCGTCCAAATCGGCCACGCCCGCCCGGCGCACATTCGTGCTGGGTCCGTTTTCCCCACCCGCGTCCAAATCCGGGGGAGCCGTCTTCGCGATTGTG
Source organism: Aestuariivirga sp. (assembly GCA_049691635.1). Taxonomy (GTDB): domain Bacteria; phylum Pseudomonadota; class Alphaproteobacteria; order Rhizobiales; family Aestuariivirgaceae; genus Aestuariivirga. Next base: position 805 of record JBAVOA010000359.1, read on the forward strand.
TCTAAACATAGATATACCTTTCGACAATATCTTAAAGTCGTACTTAAGATATATCGTAATACACAGATGTCAAGTCCCTGGTGTATTTAATTTGCCTTGCCCATCCCGACCCCGGCTTCCCAGCCCAGAATGGCGCGCTTGCGGGTCAGGCCCCAGTGATAGCCGCACAAACCCCCGGACTTGCCCAGAACCCGGTGGCACGGCACCACAAAGGAAATCGGGTTCTTGCCCACGGCGGTTCCAACCGCCCGCGCCGCTGTGGGCCTGCCGATGTGGGATGCGATATCTGAATAGGTCGAAGCCTTGCCGAAGGGAATGCGGAGCAGCGTTTCCCACACCCGGATTTCAAAATCCGAGCCGATGAACACCACACGCAACGGCTGGTCCGGTTTCCAGCGTTCCGATTCAAAGATGCGCTTGGCATAGGCAGCCGTCGCCTGGTGGTTTTCCACATAGGTGGCTTCCGGCCAGCGCGACCGCATGTCGGCAAGAGCCGGCTTTTCCTGGCCATGGTCGGCAAAGGCAAGACCCGCCAGTCCCTCGCTGGTGATCAGGATGAGGGCCCGGCCGAAAGGACAATCATGGAAACCATATTGGATATTCAGGCCACGGCCCTTCGCTTTGTAAATGCCGGGCGACATGCCTTCATGGGTGATGAACAGGTCATGCAGGCGTCCCGGACCCGAAAGCCCGAGCTCATACGAAGCGTCCAGAATGGAGGCTGAATCCCGCAGCAGTTCACGGGCATGGTCCAGCGTCACCGCCTGCAGGAAGGCCTTGGGGCTGAGCCCGGCCCAGCGCGTGAACAGCCGTTGCAGGTGGGTGGCACTGAGGCCTGCCTGGTCGGCCAGAGTTTCGAGGGAGGGTTGCTCGCGCCAGTTCTCAGAAATGAAAGCCAGCGTATGTTTCACCAGGTCGTAATCATGTGTTTGCTTTTCCATGGTGTAAATCTAGTGCCGCCCGGACCCGCAAGCCACCCGATTCTTGCTCAAAAATGCGGATCTTGGAGAGCTTCTTTCAGGACCCGGGCAAAGGCCAGACGTTCTTCGGCCCCCAGAAAACTGGCAATTTCGGTGCGATGCTCGCGAAACCGCAGATAGAGCGGGCCAACCAATTCACGTTCCCTGTCTTCCAGCAACTCAACCCTGACCCAGTGCCGGACGAACCGCTGTTCCTGCACCGGCTTACGGTCCGCAAGGCGCCTCAGGACCAGTTCATCGGGTGTGATTTCGATCTGTTCGGCCCGGCGGCCGGCGGCAAAGCTGGCGCGGAAGGCCCACCAGATCAACGCCACATCAAGTCCCATGAAACCAACAACGGGCCAGGCCCCAATCACATAGAAAAACAGTCCGCCCATGAAGTTCAGGCCCGCAATGGCCGACATCAGGATCACAAATCCCTCGCGCGACAGCGAACGGTGCGGGGTGAGCGTGGCCCGCCAGGTTTTCGGGTTGGTTTCGTTCATGCTATGGCCCTATGAAGTGGTCACTATTTCAGCAGGGAATTCATGGCAAAGGCAAGGCGCTTGAGGCCGCAGGAAATTGCAGAGGTTTTCCGGCGCTTTCACGAGATTGAACCCGAACCGAAAGGCGAACTGGATTCGGTCAATGCCTTCACCTTCCTGGTGGCCGTTGTCCTCTCAGCGCAAACCACCGACCTTGGCGTCAACCGGGCGACTGCCGCACTTTTCAGGATTGCCGATACGCCGGAAAAAATGTGGGCTCTGGGTGAGGAGGGTTTGCGCGATTACATCAAATCCATCGGCCTTTACCGCGCCAAGGCGAAGAACGTGATCGCGCTCTCAAAAATTCTCATTGAGAAACATGGCAGCAAAGTTCCGGCACAGCGCGAAGCCCTCGAGGCCCTCCCCGGCGTGGGGCGCAAAACTGCCAATGTGGTTTTGAATATCATTTTCGGTGAACCCACCATCGCCGTGGATACCCATCTCTTCCGTTTGGGAAACCGTACCGGGCTGGCCCCCGGAAAATCCCCGCTTGAGGTGGAGCAGGGGTTGCTCAAGGTCATCCCCAAACAATTTTTGCGCCATGCCCACCACTGGCTGATCCTGCATGGACGTTACATTTGCAAGGCGCGCCGGCCCGAATGCTGGCGCTGTCCCATTGCCGATCTTTGCCAATTCAAGGAGAAGACGCCTGCACCCGCTTGAAGATATGCACAAAATAGGACGTTGCAAACAGCGGCACCGCCAGATTGACTACGGGTATCATTGACAGGAGGGCGGGCACAAACCCTGCCGCAAAAATGCGCGGCGTATTCTCGCGGCGCAGCAGGCGGGCCTCATCCACAGGCATATGACGCATGGCAATCATCTCGAAAAATTCCCGCGACAGGAGATAGGCGTTGGCAACAATGAGCGCCAACGCGCCGATGCCCGTGAAGACGAGAGGCAGTACCGCGATATTCACCACAAGGATGATGAGGGCAAACTGCAGTGACGTCTGGACGGCGCGGAATCCCGATAGCGGCATGCCCTTGGCGTCCGCGCCATAGTGCTTGGCCTCAACCCGGCCTGCGATGTCGTCGAGAAAGAGTCCGGCGAAGATCGCGGCAACGGGCGCCATCATGAAGAAGAAGGCCACCAGCAGAGCCAGGCCAGCGCCAATGGCCGCCAGTGTTTCAGCCCAGGGCCAGGGGATGGCCGTAAGATAAGCCAGCAGGATTTCAACGCCAATGAGGATGGCAATGAAAAGGATAAGCGTCATGCCGATCGCTTTGAACAGGACGGACCGGAACTCCCGTGAGAGAAGATCGCCAAGGGCTTTGAAGGCTGCGGATATCATGGGCGTGTAGGTAGGGCTTCAGGCTTGCCCCGGCAAGTGGCTTCCGCTACGGGCATGGAGGAATTCGGGAGTTTTGAATCGTGCAGGCTGAGATTGATGTTCTGACCATTGGCAACGCCATTGTTGATGTGATTGCCAAGGTGGATGACGCCTTTGTGCAGGAGAATGGCCTGGTGAAGGGTTCAATGAACCTGATTGATGAGGCAAGGGCCGAGGCGCTTTACGCCAGCATGGGACCGGCCATTGAAATCTCCGGCGGCTCGGCAGGAAATACCGCGGCGGGTATCGCTTCCTTTGGCGGCAAGGCTGCCTATTTCGGCAAGGTGAAGGCCGATCAGCTGGGCGGCATCTATGCCCACGACATGCGGTCCCAGGGCGTGCAGTTTGAGTCGAAAGCGGCAAGCGATGGCCCCGCCACGGCGCGTTCCTTCATTCTGGTGACGCCCGAGGGCGAGCGCACCATGAATACCTATCTCGGCGCCTGCGTGCATCTGACCGTGGCCGACGTCGACAAGGACATCGTTTCCGCCGCCAAGGTCACCTACATGGAAGGCTATCTCTGGGACAAGCCGGAAGCCAAGGAGGCCTTCAAGCTTGCCGCCAAGATCGCCCGTAAGGCGGGGCGGCTCACATCAATCACCCTGTCAGACTCTTTTTGCGTTGAGCGTCACCGCGAAAGCTTTCTCGATCTCATCCGGAATGACATCGATATCGTCTTCGCCAATGAAACGGAAATCAAGTCGCTCTATCTGACACAGAGTTTTGATGGCGCCATGCGGGCACTTCGCAAGGATTGCAAGACGGCCGTCATGACCCGCTCCGCTGCCGGCAGTGTTGTGGCCCATGGCGAGGATGTTCTGGTGGCTCCCGCAATCGCCGTTCCCCATGTCGTTGACGTGACCGGTGCTGGAGATCTCTATGCCGCCGGCTTTCTATATGGATTTACCCAGGGCTTTGGCCCGGCCCGCTCGGCTCAGCTGGGCAGCCTTGCAGCAGCTGAAATCATTTCCCATGTGGGCGCAAGGCCCGAGGTCAACCTCAGGAAACATGCCATAAATGCCGGTCTGCTCTAACCAGTCGCTTCTTCGGCACCGGCATCAGGAATGACGATTTTCTTCACGTGAATGCGGATGCGTTTCACCCGCCGTGCGTCCGATTGCAGAATTTCAAATTCCAGGCCGCTGTCATGGCGGATGATTTCACCGCGCGCCGGCACGCGACCCGCCATCTCGAAAATCAGACCGCCGAGCGTGTCGGCTTCATCCTCCTCCTCATCCGAAAGGAGGTCGACGCCAAGCAGCTTGTCAACCACGGAAATATGGACGCGCGCGTCGGCCACATAGACGTTGTCACCCTGTCGCTTGATCAGTTGCTCCTCGTCGGTATCATGTTCATCGGAGATGTCGCCGACAATTTGCTCGACCAGATCTTCAATGGTGATGAGCCCGTCACTGCCGCCGTATTCATCAATGACCACGGCCATGTGGATGTGGCTCGCCTGCATTTTCAGCAGGAGGTCGGCTGCGGGCATGGAGGGGGGCACAAAAAGCACTTCCCGGTAGAGCCCCGATTGCTTGACGGTCAGCGCCAGCTCCTTTGCCGATATGGTGATGCTTGGCGACTTCGCTTTCCGCTTTGTTCCGCTAAGCGACATCCAGCGCATGAAGTCCTTCACATGGATCATGCCCGCGACGTCATCCAGGGTTTCGCGGTAAACCGGCAGGCGGGAATGATTGGCTTCATTGAACTTGTTCAGCAACTCGCGCATGGTGGAGCTGTCTTCGACGGCGATGATGTCGGCGCGCGGCACCATTACGTCATCGACCCGCAAGTCCGAAAACTTGATCAGGTTGCGCATCATCGACGTGGTTTCCTGGCCCCGGTCGTCTTGCGGATTCTGGGTCTGGTGGGCGTCGATGACATTTTCCAGGTCTTCGCGCAGGTCCTTGTTGCGGGAGACCGAGAGCTTGCTGATGAACTTCCGGAGAAAGCCTTCTCTGACCGGTACAGGCGGTGGCGTCGTATCGTTACTCATGTCGTATAGGGATTTCCCATTCCCAGTTCTGCCAGAATCGCGATTTCCCGGGCTTCCATGGCGTCAGCTTCGGCTTCGTCTTCATGGTCATATCCTAGCAGATGCAGGACGCCATGCACGATCAAATGTGCAACATGGTCACCGACCGGCTTTTGCTGCTCCAGGGCTTCCCTGGAAACCACGCCATAGGTCAGGACAATGTCGCCCAGGGGTTGCAACTCGCCCTCTGGCACGGGCGCATCGGCGGAAACCGGAAACGAAAGGACATTGGTGGCCGTTGCCTTGCCGCGCCATTGCCGGTTGATCTCGAGCATCTTGGCATCGCCGGTAAAGAGTAGGCTGAGCGATACTTTCTGGTCCGGCAAGGCCGCTGCTATGGCTCCCCGCGCAAGCTTTCTGAGATTGGGTACCGCGCGCCAACCCCTGTCGTCAATGCTGATCTCCAGGTTCATTTTTGCGGGGTGAGGTTTTTGACCTTGGCTCCCAGCTTGTCATAGGCGGCAACGATCCGTCCAACCAGGGCGTGGCGCACGATATCGCTGGTGGAGAACTTGATTTGCTCCGTACCCTGAACACCTTTGAGAACCCGCACGGCGTCTTCGAGGCCCGAGCTTGCGCCCGACGGCAGGTCAACCTGGCTGGGATCGCCGGTGATCACCATGCGGCTGCCTTCGCCAAGTCTGGTGAGGAACATTTTCATCTGCTGGGGCGATGTATTCTGCGCTTCGTCGAGAATGATAAAGGCGGATGCCAGTGTGCGCCCGCGCATGAAGGCGAGTGGCGCAATCTCGATCTGGTTTTCCGCCAGGCCCTTGATGACGAGAGCCGCCGGCATCATGTCATAGAGTGCGTCATAGAGCGGGCGCAGATAGGGATCGACCTTGTCCTTCATGTCACCGGGAAGAAAGCCCAGACGCTCACCTGCTTCAACAGCAGGGCGCGACAGAATGATGCGGTCCACCTCGCCGTTCATCAAAGCCTCGGCGGCGCAGGCAACAGCGAGATAGGTTTTTCCCGTGCCCGCCGGGCCAATGCCGAAGACCAGTTCATTCTTGCGGATGGCTTCCACATAATTTTTCTGCATCGGGGTGCGCGGCATCACCAGCTTGCGCCTGGTGCGCACCGTGCCTTCGCTCACTTCCTTGTCATGAACCGACTGATTCATGCGGATGGACCCTTCAACTTCGCCACGATTGATTTCAAGTCCGCGCCGTGCCCTCTGGTAAAGTTGTGACAGCACATTCTTGGCCCCATCAAGCGCCGGCCCGGTCCCGCGAATGGAAACCCGGTTGCCCCGCGGCGTGATTGCCACGCCCAGGCGATGCTCGATCAGGGCGATGTGTTCGTCGTGTTCTCCAAACAAAAGCGAGAGCAGGCGGTTGTCATCAAAGGCGAGGGTGATTGTGTCATGGTCGTCCGCGTTTGCGCTGGACTTGAGAGTGGCGAGCTGGGCAGCACTGGCTTGCGAATTCAACTGTGACTTTCTCCTGTTGTAGTTTCAAACCTCAGAATCATGCCTCGACCGCCCCATAATGGCCCGAAAGGCTGTTCGTGCCAACAGCAACTATGTTAACGTCCAAAATAGTTCCTATTTGGCTTTTTTCGCCCTTGACATGAACGGGCTGAAGATAGGGCGAACGGCCCACAAGCTGGCCTTCGTCACGGCCCGGTTTTTCTAGCAGCACGGGCAGGCTCTTGCCCATGCAGGACGTGTTAAAAGCGGTCTGCTGGGCATGAATTAAGGCCTGAATCCGGGCCAAACGGTCAGTCACCACATCATCGGGAACCTGCTCCGGGTGGTCGGCTGCGGGTGTTCCGGGCCGGGCCGAATATTTGAAGGAATAGGCGCTGGCATAGCCGACCGTTTCAATAAGTTTCAAAGTGTCTTCAAAATCCGCGTCCGTCTCACCGGGAAAGCCCACGATAAAATCGCCTGACAGCGCCATGTCGGGCCGCGCGGCGCGAACCTTGGAAGCAATTTCTAGATAGTAACCAGTTCCATGGCCCCGGTTCATTGCCCTCAGGATGCGGTCGCTGCCGCTCTGCACCGGAAGATGCAGGAAAGGCATGAGCTTTGGGTTGCTGGCATGGGCTTCAATCAAGGCTTCGTCCATGTCCCTCGGATGGCTTGTGGTGTAGCGCAGGCGCTTGATACCATCGATCTGTGACAGCTTTGCGATGAGTCCCGCAAGGGATTCGCCTTCGCCGCGATAGGCATTCACATTCTGCCCCAGCAGCGTGACTTCGCGTACCCCGGCCTCTGCCAGCTGGCGGGCTTCCCGTTCGATTTGTGACGGCGAACGGGAGAATTCGGCGCCCCGCGTATAGGGCACCACACAGAAGCTGCAAAACTTGTCGCAACCCTCTTGCACCGTGAGAAAAGCCGAGACACCCCGGGTCAGGTTCCGGTGACCGGTTTGCTGCTCTAATACCTCGAACTTGTCTTCCGCCGGAAACTCCGTCTCGACAATGGCGCGTCCCGTTGCCATGCGCCGCGCGATCAGGTCCGGTAGGCGGTGGTAGGTTTGGGGACCGAAAACCAGATCAACGGTCTTGGCCCGCCGGATGATTTCCTGGCCTTCGGCCTGGGCCACGCAGCCCGCCACCGCCACCAGCATGTCAGAGCCTTCATCCTGTCTGGCCTTTTTCAGGCGCTTGATCCGGCCCAGTTCCGAATAGACTTTTTCGGCCGCGTGCTCGCGGATATGGCAGGTATTGAAGATCACCAGATCGGCTTCGTCAGGAACCGGCGTTTCCGCATAACCCATCGCCTTCAGCGTATCGTGCATGCGCTCACTGTCATAGACATTCATCTGGCAGCCATAGGTTTTGAGGTAAACCGACTTTTGGGGGATGGTCATGGGTCCCGTACTAGCTCATTTCCCCCCGCCCGTGAAGCGAATGCACAAGCCCTTTTCGCACCTCCTCTTCCGCCCGTTTCGCCAAAGTCTTTCGATCTCCATGATCGGCCATGGCCAGGGGGGAATGGCAGATGACATTCACCTCAATGGGACCGTTAGACAACGCCGCCCAGAGATGGGGTGGCAGGTCCATGTCGCCATACCAGGCATAGAGCGGGCGTTGGCGCCGCGTCATCGGCAGGTTGCGATGACCTGTATAGACAAGGCTAAGCGGTTGAATTGCAACTGCAGAATGCTCTGCCGCGGCAAAGAAGGTGGTCTTGAACGGCAACACCCGGGTGCCGTCCCCCGAGGTTCCTTCGGCGAACAGGACGAGCATATCTCCTGCCGCAAGCCGTTCCCGCATTTCATTGCGTGACACGCCCGCAGTGTGGCGGCGGTCCCGGTCGACAAAGACCGTGCGTTGCAAACGGGCGAGGGCACCAAAAAAAGGCCAGCCGCTCACGTCCCGTTTGGCGATGAAGGACACCGGTGCCACGGCGCTCAGGATGACGATATCAAGCCATGAGACATGATTGGCCACAAGAAGGGCTGGTCCTCCCGGAAGGACTGCGCCATCGACCTTCACCCGGATGCCGAGGATGCGCAACACCACGCGGTGGTAATACATGGGAAACTTGCGTGCCATGTGCGGCCAGAACCAGACAAGGAGTTGCTGCACCGGCATCAGGGGAAGGGTGACGCTCACAAAGGACATCAGAATAAGTGTGGCGCGGAGCCGGCTCAACCTAAAGGCCCTTGCGCATAACCAGGGCATCCTCACGCGTGCCGTCGCTGTGACCGTAGTATTTTTGCCGCACGCCGGATTTGATAAATCCGCCTGCCGCGTAAAGTGCCAGCGCCGCGTGATTTGAAACAGCCACTTCAATAAAAAGGAATTTTACGCCGTCGTTTTGGAGAAGATTCACCATGTGCTGCACCAGAGTCCTGGCATGGCCTTTTTGACGAAAGGCCGGACGCGTGCAGAGCGTCAGTATTTCGGCCTCATCGGCAGCCTTGCGATAGAGGACAAACCCCGCCGGATTGTTCTGGCTCGACATAATGATGGCATGGGTGCCGGGCGTTGCCAGCATTTCGCTGAAGGCCGTTTCAGTCCACGCAATGCTAAAGCTCTCGCCATGGATTTCAGCCAGAATTTTTGCTGCAGCTATCCCGACAACGCTGAAAGACATCTTTGCGCTTTGTGGCTTCACGTCGGGTGGACGTAAATAAAGTGGTTCTGGTGGCGTGGCGGATGGCTGAATCGTACTGGCAAATTTTGCAAAGTTTGCAGCGATCGGAAGATCACCTGCATCGCTACGCTGATAGCGATGTTCACCCATGCCCTCCAGCAGCATGTCTGCCGCCGTTCCGAGCATTCTGGCCGGATGATTTGGCAGGAGATGCAGCGCCTTTTCGCGCGAGACGACAACGGGGGCCATCAATTCATGCCCCGCCGGATCGTAGATGGCGAAATAGATTTCCCCCGCCCGTGCATCAACCGCAACCGCGCGCGGCAGATCGCCTTGCGTGTCGTTGGCGGCAATGGCGGCAAGCGATGTGATGCCTATGACCGGAATGTTGAGTGCAGCACCCAGACCCCGCGCCATCGCCAGACCAATACGCACGCCTGTAAACGTGCCGGGTCCTGTGGTTACAGCAATGCGCGTGAGATCTGAAAACGCCACGCCTGCTAGCGCCATGGTTTCCTGCACCATGGGCGCCAGGACCTCCGCTTGCCCCCGGTCCATGAAGGCATGACGCGAACCCAGAACAAGACCGAGGCTCACGTCAAAAACGCAAACCGAACAGGCGGCCATGGAGGTATCAAGGACAAGGATCAGCATGATTCTGCTTGATAGGCTGCAACCCGTGGCCAACGCAAGTTCAGCCCTGGGGATGAATAACGCCCTTGCGCAGGATGAGATTGCCATAAAGCCTGCGTTCGCCCGACGCCACAATGGCGTAGCAAGCCTTCACCCGGTTGTAGAAATCAGAACCCACCAGAACCGAAATCTTTTGCTTGGGCTCGTATTTCTTGAGCACCGCTTCAAAATCAGCAAACACCGGTTCTTTGCGCAGGGCATCGCCATTGGCCGCTGGCCTGAACACGGCTTCGGGAACAAAATCATCCAGCGGCATGACCGAAAGAATGGCCTCGGCAAGGCGCGGCGCATCGTGGCCGTCCATGCGCACCAGCCTTTGCGCATCCGTATCGGCGGGATAATTTCCATCAACGATGGCAATCTCGTCGCCATGCCCCATGGTGCGCAGGATGGCGAGCAGGTCGGGGCCGAGCAACGGGTCAATTCCTTTGAGCATTCAGAGGGTCTCCTTGAACAGCACGTCGCGGTCGATGATGTAATTGGCAAAAAGCGAGAGGCTGGCCGCTCCCATGGCCCGCGCGTCCGAACCGATGCTGCCTTCCTCGATGCTGAATTTGGGCAGGCCCCGCAAGTCTTGCCGGCTGAGGGCGGCACGGGTTTGGCGCACCAGTTCAGAGCGCACTTTGATGGGCATCGCCCCGTCGATGACGATGGCCTCGAAATCAATGATCGACATGGTGGCAACAGCGGCAAAGGCCAGACTACTGGCAGTCTCGTCAAGCCAGACATCCAGCGCCGGGCCTATTTCACCCCAGTCCTCGGGTGAGCGCGCTAGCAGCATGGGATCGCGGCCCTCCGCCTGCAGGCGGTTCTCCAGAACGTAAAGACTGGCATTGTGTGTCAATTGCTGTGGCCTGCCGTTGGGCGCGGTCAGCGGCAATGAACCAATTGCCCCCGCATAGCCAGCCTTTCCGGGGAAAATATGGCCATTGATAACGATGCCGCCGCCGACAAAATAGCCTACGAAGAAATAGGCATAACTGTTGAACTGGCTTCCCCGGCCGAACAGCAGTTCGGCCGCGCAGGCTGCCGTCGCATCGTTGCTGTAATGCACTGGCCAATCCCCCAGCTTGGCGATCTCGCCCACCAGGTCGAAATCACGCCAGGCCTCCAGCACCTCGTGGGAGGCGCCTACCTCTTCCTCCCAGTTCCACAGCTCAAAGGGCGTGGCAATGCCAAGTCCGCTGATCCGGTCCCTTTGCTTGGCGGACAGGCCGGATAACAGGCCCTCGAGTTCAACCGCCACAAAATCGATGATTTTCTGCGGCGTGGGGAAAGGATAGGGTTGATGCACCTTGCGCCTAACCTTTCCGGTGAGATCAAGCAGGATGAGGTCGCCCGAACGCCGCCCGACTTTCAGGCCGATGGAAAACGCTCCGTCCGGATTGAGCGAGAAGGGAACAAGAGGTTGGCCGACCTTGCCCCGCTGCGGGGTTTCCTTGATCAGCAACCCATCCGTCTCAAGCTGTCTGACAATCACCGAAACAGTCTGGGCAGAAAGGCCGGTGAGCCTGGCGATTTCGGCCTTGGGCAAGCTGCAGTGCTTTCGGATCAGGGAAAGCGCCAAACGCTCGTTGTAGAGTCGCACGCCATTCTGGGTGGTGCCACGGGCAAGAGTTGGACCCTTGCCCAACGCCAACCCGCCACTTGCCCAATCCATGGTCACATTCATTGGCCTGTCAAAATTTGAGCTAAATTGCCCGCAGGGTGCACAAAAGTCGAGCTTCCCGTAGGGGTGGGAACTTGTCAATGAATAAATCATGCCGATTTACTTATTGACTCTTGCTCGGGAATTCGCTCAAATCCGCAGCGGGATCAGGATCCATATCCGTGGACCGGGCCTCTTACTGCCTAAAGACTAGACTTGAATAAGTTTAGGAGTTACACCTAATTTTACATAAGTAATGAAACTTATGTAAATAATTTTACTTATCTAAGCCCAAAAAAAGGGCGTGTTCCATGGGAGGATCATCTTGAAGACAATTTTGAAATCCGCTGCCGCAGCTGCAGTGTTGTTCAGCTTTGCAGGCCTTGCGCCAGCTTATGCCGGGGTTGGCGCCTGCCTCATCACCAAGACCGATACCAACCCCTTCTTCGTCAAGATGAAGGAAGGTGCCACTGCCAAGGCAGCCGAGCTCGGCGTTGACCTCAAGGCCTATGCCGGCAAGGATGACGGCGACAATGAAGGTCAGGTTGCAGCCATCGAAAGCTGCATTGCTGATGGCGCCAAGGGTATTCTCATCACCCCTTCGGACACCAAGGCCATTGTTCCAACGATCAAGAAGGCTCGTGACGCCGGCATTCTCGTCATTGCCCTCGACACGCCGCTGGATCCGATCGACGCCGCCGATCAGACCATGGCCACCGACAACTTCCAGGCTGGCTTCCTGATCGGCTCCTACGCCAAGGCCAAGCTCGGCGATGCCGCCAAGGACGCCAAGATCGGCTTCCTCGACATCAACACCAAGCAGGTGACCGTCGACGTGCTGCGCGACCAGGGCTTCATGAAAGGCTTCGGTATCGACATCAAGGATCCAAACGTGATCGGCGACGAGGATGATCCGCGCATTGTCGGCCACGACTATACCAACGGCAATCCGGAAGGCGGCCGCAAGGCCATGGAAAACCTTCTCCAAATCAATCCGGACATCAACGTGATCCACACCATCAACGAGCCTGCCGCCGCCGGCGCCTATGAGGCGCTGAAGGCCGTCGGCAAGGAGAAGCAGGTGCTGATCATGTCGGTTGACGGCGGTTGCCCGGGCGTGAAGAATGTTGCCGAAGGCGTCATCGGCGGGACTTCGCAGCAGTATCCGCTGCTGATGGCGGCCTTGGGCGTTGAAGCCATCAAGAAGTTCGCCGACTCCGGCGAGAAGCCTGGCGTCACCGAAGGCAAGAACTTCTTCGATACCGGCGTTGCCTTGATCACCGACAATCCCGTTGACGGCGTTCCTTCGATCGATACGAAGGAAGGCCTTGCCAAGTGCTGGGGTTGATCTCAAACAGGTTTCAGTGAATGATCTCTGAAACACGGAAGGGCGGTCCTCGTGGCCGCCCTTTCTGCTATAAGTAGAGGCGCGAAGCAGACGTCGGCAGGGAGATGGGAATGGCAAGAGCGCAGGAATTTGAGAAAGTTCTCGAGCAGAGCGAAACATCCATCGCGTCTTTCGAGTCGCACATCAAAACGCCGCTGGAGAAGGCCCAGCACTTTCTTCATTCGAGCCAGGCCGCTGTACCGCTTATTGTGCTTCTCATGTCGATCATCGTGTTCGGCGTTTTGGCGGGCGGCAAATTCTTCTCAGCCTTTGCGCTCACCCTGATTCTGCAGCAGGTGGCCATCGTCGGTATCGTGGGCGCCGCCCAGACCCTGGTGATCCTGACTGCCGGCATCGATCTCTCGGTAGGCGCGATCATGGTTCTCTCATCGGTCGTGATGGGACAGTTCGTATTCCGCTACGGCGTCCCGGTTCCGATTGCGATTCTCTGTGGCTTTATCTGCGGCGGCCTGTGCGGCTGGATCAACGGCATGCTGGTGGCACGCATGAAGCTGCCGCCCTTTATCGTGACGCTCGGCACCTGGCAGGTCTACAATGCCACCAAGTATCTCTATTCCAAGAATGAGACGATCCGCGGCCAGGACATCGAAGCCCAGGCACCGCTTCTCCAGTTGTTCGGCAACAAGCTCAAATGCGACGGGCAGCCTTGGCAGAATTTCGTCTGCGACTATATTCCACCGATCCGCTGGATCTTCGACGGCATGGCGTCAATCGGGGCGATTTTCACCCTTGGCGTTGTCACCATGGTGCTGCTCGTCTGCTTTCTCTGGTATGTGCTGAACTACACGGCTTGGGGCCGCAGGGTTTATGCCGTAGGCGATGATCCGGATGCCGCTGAACTTGCCGGTGTGCCGGTGGGGCGCATGCTGGTTGCGGTTTACACCCTCTCTGGCCTCATCTGCGCCTTTGCCGGCTGGGTGCTTATCGGCCGCATAGGGTCCGTATCGCCGACCTCCGGCGAATATGCAAATATCGAATCAATCACCGCCGTGGTGATCGGCGGAATCTCGCTGTTCGGCGGCCGCGGCTCGGTTCTCGGCATGATTTTTGGCGGCCTGATCGTCGGCGTCTTCTCGCTAGGTCTGCGCCTCATCGGCACCGACCCGCAATGGACATATCTCCTGATCGGCGTCCTCATTATTGGCGCCGTTGCGGTAGATCAATGGATCAGAAAGGTTTCAGGGTAATCGCGATGGCCAAGCAAGTTAAGTCCGCTGAACAAATGCGCGAACCACTTCTCACCGCGCGCGGCCTGGTCAAACGCTACGGCCGCGTGACGGCCCTCGACAATGCCGATTTCGATCTCTATCCCGGCGAAATCCTGGGTGTCATCGGCGATAACGGCGCCGGCAAATCGACCCTCATCAAGGCGATCTGCGGTGCCGTCCTCCCCGACGAAGGCGTGATCAAGCTCGATGGCAAGGCGCTGCAATTCCAGTCGCCCATGGAAGCCCGCAATGCGGGCATCGAGACCGTCTACCAGAACCTCGCCCTGTCGCCGGCACTTTCCATTGCCGACAACATGTTTCTTGGCCGCGAAATCCGCAAACCCGGCATCCTCGGGAAATACTTCCGCATGCTTGACCGGGCCACCATGGAAAAACGCGCCCGTGACAAGCTGACGGAACTCGGCCTTCTCACAATTCAGAACATCAGCCAGGCGGTTGAAACCCTTTCCGGCGGCCAGCGCCAGGGGGTGGCCGTGGCCCGGGCTGCGGCATTTGGCTCCAAGGTCGTCATCATGGACGAACCAACGGCAGCCTTGGGAGTGAAGGAATCCCGCCGCGTACTGGAACTTATTCTTGACGTCAAGCACCGCGGTCTGCCCATTGTTCTGATCTCCCACAACATGCCGCATGTCTTCGAAGTAGCCGACCGCATCCACATTCACCGCCTCGGCAGGCGTCTGTGCGTGATTAACCCGAAGAAATACACAATGTCGGATGCAGTGGCCTTCATGACCGGCGCCAAAATGCCGCCGAAGGAGCTTCTCTCGGCATAAAAACCCCTGGTGCAATCGGAATTGTATTGCCGCCCTGCTTACCGCAGCATCTTGAAGGCGTGGAACCAGTCGTTCCTAGCAAAGCCCGGAATGCACCACAAAATGCAAAGAGGTTCTATGGCGCGGGCTGCTTCAGCGCCGCCCATGTCCTCAACATCCCAGCCAAACTGCTCGAGTATGGCGGCCACCGTCTTCTTGGCGTCCGGATCATTGCCGGCGATGAACATCGATGGCTTGCCGCCCTTGAACTGTGGATTGACCATTGCGGCAGCGCCAACCGAGTTGAAAGCCTTGACGAAATGGGCCTTGGGGAACAGCTTTTGCAACTGCTCCATCAGCGAGCTTTCCAGCGTGGTGAAGTATTTGAGAATACCGTTCTCCGGCGCTGCATCAGCGAGGGGGTTGGTGGCATCAATAATGGTCTTGCCTGCTAGATTGGCAGCGCCCGCCGCCTCCAACGCCCTTGCGGCAACAGAACCCTTTACCGCAAGAACCACAAGCTCACCGAATTTGGCCGCATCATTGAAACTTCCGATTTTCGTCTTTGGATTTACCTTGGCAAACTCAGCAAGTTTTGCGACCTCACGGGTTCCAAGGGTAACATCATGCCCATGCTTGAGAAAGCCCGCGGCTAAAGTCTTCGCAACATCGCCTGATCCGATGATCCCAATTTTCATTTTGTAACTCCCAAAGTTTCATATACCCAAATTTATCTGGGCACGGCATTTATCGATTACAAG
>JBAVOA010000360.1:0-6564 GCA_049691635.1 Aestuariivirga sp.
GCCACGTTCAATGATACAAAGCTGGAGCTCACAGGGCAGGACAACAAGACCATCACGGTTGAAGTTCCCAAGGGCTCGGCCGAGAACTGGTATGTTCCCGTGGCTGGCGACAATCCCACCCCCCAGCAGGCCTTCCGCGCCAGCATGAGCATCGCCAGGAAAATCACCTCGGGGGAAATCAAGGTCACGGCGGATGGCCAAACCTTTGCCGCACAGGGTGTTGAATCGTCCTGGGATGGCGATCCGGTCACGGGTGCTGGCAAGAGCACGATGAGCGTTAAGGACATTGTCATCCCGGAGGCGGCCATCGCCATGATGGATCCGTCCGGCCAGATGAAAGCCCTAGGCTATAGTGATCTCACCTTCAACATCAGCGGCGACGGCGAATTCTCTGTCACAGACAGCAGTTTCGGCATGTCCGGCAATGCTACCTTTTCAGGCAAGGACATGGCCGGCCTCTCTTTCTCATATGGCGCAAGCGATATTCCGATGGCGGTAATGACCGAACTGCAAGCCGCGCAAAAGACCGGACGGCCGCCGGACTTCAACATGCTGATGCCACAGCTGATGAACGTGTCGCTGCGCAACCTTCAAGTCCGCTTCGAGGACGCCTCAATCACCAAGAAGGTGCTTCCGATCCTTGCCAAGATGCAGGGCATGGACGAGGCCGCGATGGTGGCCAATACGGGCGCCATGATGCAGATCGGCCTCATGCATTTGAAGAGCCAGGCCTTCACCGACCAGGTGGTAGGCGCGGTCAATACCTTCCTGAAGGATCCGAAATCCATCACCGTTTCCCTGAAGCCCGCCGCACCGGTCAAGGTTCAGCAGCTGATGACGCTTGATCCGACCAATCCGGGTGCAGCCATCGACCTGCTTGGCGTGTCGGTAAGCGCGAACGACTGATCACGCTTCCGGCAGGTTCAGCCTGATGTGAAGTTCGCGGAGCTGCTTGGGGGTTGCCTCGGAAGGCGCTCCCATCAACAGGTCTTCGGCCTGCTGGTTCATAGGGAAGAGCACGACTTCGCGGATGTTGGGCTCATTGCAGAGCAGCATGACGATGCGGTCCACGCCCGGCGCAATGCCGCCATGGGGCGGTGCGCCATACTGGAAGGCCCGGTACATGCCACCGAATTTTTCCAACAGCACGTCTTCCGGATAGCCCGCGATCTCGAAGGCCTGCTTCATCACATCGGGCCTATGGTTGCGGATGGCGCCCGAGGACAGCTCAACGCCGTTGCAAACGATGTCATACTGATAGGCGAGAATATCGAGCGGGTCCTTGGTGGCGAGCGCTTCCAGCCCGCCTTGCGGCATGGAGAAGGGATTGTGGGAGAAATCCACCTTCTTGTCGTCCTCGTTCCACTCATACATGGGGAAATCGACGATCCAGCAGAAGTCGAAACGGTCCTTGGTGATGAGGCCGAGTTCGTCGCCAGCCTTGGTACGGGCTTCGCCGGCAAATTTGTAGAATTTTGACGGAACGCCCGCCACGAAGAAGGTGGCATCATCCAAACCAAGACCTAGTTGATCGCGAATTGCTTCGGTTCGCTCAGGACCAATATTTTTCGCAATTGGTCCAGCTGCCTCCAAACTGATTACAGAGCGATTCCTTGAGTCGGCACCGCTCCTGCTAACTGCTCCTCGAACCTGTCCTTCAGCCTCACCTAAGCCACGCCAGAAGACATAGCCCAGGCCGGGCTGGCCCTGTTGCTGAGCCCAGGAATTCATCCGGTCGCAGAAGGCGCGCGAGCCGCCCTTAGGAGCCGGAATGGCCCAGACCTCGACCTTGGGATCGGCGGCAATCATGCCAGCAAAAACCTTGAAGCCGGAACCGGCAAAATGCGCTGTGACGTTCTGCATTTCGATGGGGTTGCGCAAGTCCGGCTTGTCGGTGCCATACTTACGAATGGAATCGCGGAAGGCGATCATTGGAAATTTTGGCGTGACGGGCAGACCGCCGCCAAATTCCTCGAACACGCCGCGGAGCACCGGCTCCACCGCATCGAAAACGTCCTGCTGGGTGACAAAGCTCATCTCGATATCGAGCTGGTAAAATTCGCCGGGGCTGCGGTCGGCGCGCGCATCCTCGTCGCGGAAGCAGGGCGCGATCTGGAAATAGCGGTCGAAGCCCGACATCATCAGAAGCTGCTTGAACTGCTGGGGGGCCTGCGGCAGGGCATAGAATTTTCCGGGATGGACGCGGCTTGGCACGAGATAGTCGCGCGCACCTTCGGGAGACGATGCGGTGAGGATCGGCGTCTGGAATTCGAAGAATCCCTGCTCCTTCATGCGACGGCGGAGGCTGTCAATAATGGCGCCGCGCTTCATGATGTTGCCGTGAATGCGGTCGCGGCGCAAATCGAGGAAGCGGTATTTCAGACGGATGTCTTCGGGATATTCCGTATCGCCGAACACCGGCAGCGGCAGTTCCTTGGCTTCCGAGTGAACGGTGATCTCGCCCGCGGCGATTTCAATGAGGCCGGTGGGGAGTTCTTGGTTCTCGGTGCCGGCGGGCCGCGGCTGGACCTTTCCGTCCACCCGGATCACCCATTCGGAGCGGACTTTTTCGGCCATCTTGAAGGCCGGCGAAACAGGATCAATGACGATCTGGGTGAGGCCGTAATGGTCGCGCAGGTCGATGAACAGCAGGCCGCCGTGGTCGCGCACCCGGTGCACCCAGCCGGAAAGACGGACATCCTGGCTCTTGTGGTCAATTCTGAGCTGGCCGCAGGTGTGGCTCCGGTAGGCATGGGTCATGGCGGGCGATGTCCTTCAATTTGCGCGGAAAAGCGCATGGGGACCATGATTTGTCAAGTTTTAAGGCATGCCGGCCGCAGGTCCGTTTCCGCCGCCGCCATCAAGGCTTTGGAACCAGCGCCTTCACCGCCCAAGCTCGGGCCTTGAGGTGGATCGCGCCATCATCGCGGCTCGGGAAGCTTTCGTGAAGCTTGTCCTTCAATTGCTGGCGGGCCTTGGGATCAAGGCTCATGCAGTAGCCTGGGGCCGGACCGGCGCCCAGGGTAAACGGGTGCCAGTAGTCCTCGAAATCACTGAACACGGTAGGGATCTCGATTTTGCTGTGTTCCACGGACGTGAGCCCGGCGCCCGCCGCCAATGCCGATAACGCTTCCGGCGTGCAAAAGGGAAAACGGTTGTTTTCCGTGAGGTTGATGGCGTTGGGATCAAGGGCCACTGCGGCATCCCAGAAGGCTCTCATGAATTCCACCCCACGGCCGGGATAATCCCAGACATAGAAGGCAATTGTTCCTCCATGGCAAGCCACCCGCTTCATCTCGGCGAGCGCTTTCTCCCTGTCAGGCACAAAATTCAGAACCAAGGCAGACACGACGACTTCACGGCTGGCGGATTCCTCATCCAAAGCCTGGGCGTCTCCCACCTGAAAAGTGGCACGCCTATCCGGCACGTTTGCCCTTGCCTTTGCGACAAAGCCTTCCGACTGGTCCAGGGAAATAAGGCTTTTCGGGTTGCAGCGCGCGAGGATCGCGGCGGAAAGTGCGCCCGTCCCGCACCCCACCTCCAGCCATTTCAACCCACTGGGGAGGCCGAGCCAGTCGAGAAAGCGCGGCGCTATCCGCTTGCTCCACCGGCCCATATAAGCATCATAGCTGTCGCCTGCCTGCCAGGCATCGTGGCGTGACGCTTCGGTCATTGGCTGTTCTCCACCCTGCTGCATCACTCAATATATTTTTTTGCGTGAACCGGCGCTGGGATTTGATATCCCTCAGTAGGACCCGTCCAGCAACTGTCCAAAGAAGGACAAGCGCCGCTTGGCTTTTTTCTTGAGATCCTTGGTGGCGGCTGTCACATCATCCTCGAGATTGGCAAAGCCACCTTCAAAGAAGCCGCCGCGCAGCACCACGGTGGTGTTTTGCATGCCCGCCTTCTGCACCAGGCTGTAAAGCACGGCGGCGTTTTCAGGGGCGAGACGCACGCACCCATGGGAAGCCTTGCGACCCAGGCTCTTCACATGGAAGCTGCCGTGGATGGCGTGGCCCTGGCCGGTAAAAAAGATTGAATTGGGCATGGGCGCATCATCCCATTCCTTGGAAAAATGCTCCTTTTCCATGCGGAAAGGTCGGAATTGGCCGCTTGGCGTATCATAACCACGAGCCCCCGTGGACACCGGCCAGACATATTCCGTGTCGCCATCCACACTTACGGTCATCTTCTGGGAGACCTTGTTTACGGTGATCTGGACTTTGGTGGCAAAGCCTGCGCTGGAGAAGGCAAAAAGCCCGAAGACAATCGCTGCAATGAAAATCCGAATACGCATCACCAAAACTTCCCCAAATCAAGACATCACTGTACGCTAGATCATTCTTGCCGCGCAAGCAAAGCATAAGACCACCTGGCCTTGTCAAGACGGGGTAGCAGCATTGCAGCTGGCCCACTTGTCTGTTCTGGGGCAATCCACCTAGGATTTAGCCATGAACGCAGAAATTTTCCATAAGGACTTCAAGGCCCAGCCATTCTGGTGGGAGGCCTACAAACCCAGCGCCCTGCCCGAAATCGCCCTGCCACGGGAAACCCGCGTGGTGATCGTTGGCGCGGGTTATGCCGGGCTTTCGGCCGGGCTCGAACTCGCCAGCCTGGGGCTGGACTGCCTGATCCTGGACTCCCATGAACCCGGCTTTGGGGCGTCGAGCCGGAATGGCGGGATGGTTTCGGGCGGGGTGAATGTGGGCAAGCGCTATATGTCCAAGCCCATGCCTGCCGAAGAAGCAGCACCCTTTCTGGCTGATGCCGCCGATGCCTTCTCGCTGATCGAGGACATTATCACCCGGGAAAAAATCGACTGCGGCTGGACCAAGGCCGGATACTTCCTTGGGGCCTGGTGCAAGAGCCACTATGACGACATGGCCAAGAAGGTCGCGTATCTGAACGAGAATGCAAAATCTGATTCATTTCTCGTGCCGCAGGAGCGGCAGCGCGAGGAAATCGGCTCGGACTATTACCGGGGTGGCATGGTGGTGGGGCGGGCGGCCCATCTGCACCCTGCCCTGTTGGCCAAGGGCCTGCTGGAGCTGTGCCAGAAACGCGGCGTGAAGATTGCCTCCACGACACCCGTCACCAAGCTCACGCAAACGGCCACGGGCTGGTCGGTGGAAACCCCGCGCGGAACTATCATGGCGGGCGATGTGATCATTGCCACCAATGGCTATACGGGCGACATCACTCCGCAGCTCAAGCGGCGCGTGGTGCCAGTTGGTTCTTATATTATAGCCACGGAAGAACTTCCGGTTGATCTTGCCGCCTCGCTCAGCCCAAAGAACCGCTCCTTTGCGGATACGCGGCGGGTTCTCACCTATTACCGTATGTCGCCGGACAAAAAACGTTTGATCTTCGGCGGGCGCGCCAAGTTCGGCCACACGGATCCGGTTGAGACGGCGCCCATTCTCCATCAATTCATGACGGACCGTTACCCGCAGCTGAAAGGTGTTAAAATAACCCATGCCTGGACGGGCAATGTGGCCTTCACGATGGATGAAATGCCCCACATGGGCAAGTTCGACAATCTCCACTACGCCCTGGGTTGCAACGGCTCGGGCATTGCCATGATGACCTACCTGGGCCAGCAGACAGCGCGCAAGGTGGCGGGCAAAGCTAACCGCGTGTGCGCCTTTGACCAGCCGGAATTTCCCGATCATCCGCTCTACAATGGCTCGACGTGGTTCCTGCCGCTCGTGGGCCGCTATTTCCGGACCCGCGACTGGATCGACCGCAGGTTTGGGTGAAGAATCAGGTTACGCCGCATCTCGCCAGCAGGGTCCATTTCTTATCGACATAGATGGGCATGCCCTTGATCTTGCCGCGCTGGCCATCGGGGCAGGCAAAATAGCCAAGGGATGAAATGGCGATGTTGATAGCGTCCTGCTGCTGCTTGGGGTTTAGGCCAGAGATTTTCATATCAAAAAGGCCCTGCCCCTCGGTGTAGGTATAGTCGAGCTGGTAGGTCTTGCCATTGTAGTAGATGGGCTCTGAGCGCGACCTGGTTTGCACGGTGGCGGGGCCACGATTGACGCTGATATCAGGCTTTGCAGCGCACCCCGAGAGCAACGCACCCACGCAAATCACTAGACCCACATTTTTCATGGCCACCTTATGCCCGCGAAGCCTCGACGCGGCAAGAGTCGCGTGGCATATCCTTGCCCCATGACAAAATTTGATCCCGCCTCCCTGCTTGTTGCCCGCGCGGCTGCCGCCGATGAGGGCGCCATCATCCGCATGGCGCAGAAATCCCGCGATCTCCGCGCGCAAGGCCGTGATGTGGTGAGCCTCACGGTGGGCGAGCCGGATTTTGATACGCCCGACAACATTCAACAGGCGGCGACGCGCGCGATGAAGGCGGGCTTCACCCATTATTCTCCGGTGGCCGGCATTCCGGAACTGCGGGACGCCGTTTCGAAAAAACTCAAAGCGGAAAATTATCTCGACTATTCCCCGTCGGAAATCGTTCTCACCAATGGTGCCAAGCAGGCGATTGCCAATGCGGTGCTATCGATCATCGATGTGGGCGATGAGGTGATCATGCTGGCACCC
>JBAVOA010000361.1:0-2209 GCA_049691635.1 Aestuariivirga sp.
GGGCAAGTCCGGCACCGGGAAGAACCAAGACCACAGGAAATGATCGACAGAAGATGTAAAACTCGGTTCTGGCAAAATGGCCATTTTACGAAAATTCACCAGCTGAACCTGCGAGTCCCTTTCCTAACTCGGCAGATCGGGATGGTGAGGCATGCCAGTGATGAAATTGCAGCCGTTGTGAAGATTGCCAACTCGCCTATGACAGCACGATTGGACTACTTTTCGGAACCCAATATATCTGGCTTGGGTCAACAGCGTCAGCTCATCGAACGCCGTGTCTCGTCCGCTTTCTCGCTGACAGCAGTCCAATAACATAACATCACAAACGGGCGCACGGGGCCAGGAGCAGAAGTACATGCAACAATTATCTCGGACCAACCTGGAACATGTCACAACACTATTCTGCACTTCTTGTCTATGCTCGAACGACCAGTTCCAGTGCCCGCTCCGACTGACGCAAAAGCGATGGAATGCCGCTTGAACCACCTGGAATGAAATTTCGCTTCACTGATCAAGTGCTTGAAGCAACTAAAGACGACTGCCCCGCCCTATGGGAGTCTCATTGAGGCTTAAGGCGAATTCATGCTGACAGTCATCCGCCAGACGCGAGATGCGGAGAACTTCGTCAAGCGGCACTTGCCTGGCCGCGCGACATGACCCTAAATTGAAGAATCAAACTCCGCGACGCAACCTTCTCGCCTTCATCGCTTCGTCCGCTCCCGGGGTGCCGTCATGGAATGAGCCGAACCATTTGTCGAGCGGCACCATGCCGTCAGAATAGTTCACCTCGAAGTATTTGTGATGCAGGTAGTGGGCATAATATGAAACGTCCATTGTGGCTTCCTGGCCAACCACCATCCTGTCGAAACCCGTGTGGCCTTGCGCAGGCGCCACACCCAGGCGCGATGCAAGGTTGATCATGTGGATTGGATGCGACGGAATGAAAAAGAACAACAGGATGGTCGAGAAATAGATCAAGTGTTCAATCGGATGCATGGACAAGCCTGACCAAGGCCCAGGATTGACGTTGCGGTGATGGAGTTTGTGAGCCACCTTGTATAGTGCCGGAACGTGTAAAAGACGGTGGGCAAAATAGAACCCCACTTCGTGGATGAAGGGTACAAGGAAAAAAACAGCGATGAAGCCTACCGGATGCTCATCAAAGCTGATCATCGGTGCGATGTTGTTGGCATAGGCCCAGAGCAGCAGCAGTTCGTATGCCGTCCAAATAGGAATGCCGCTGACGAGTGTGTAAAACATGTTGTCGTAGGTTTGGTTGTTGAACAAGAAGATCTCAGATTTTTCTTTCGGCCATTGTCTGTTGTACTTAAAGGTGGTGCCCTGCTTGCGCCAAACGTAGAGCCACATGTGCCACGCGCCATAAACAAGAATGGCTAGGATGATGTTGCGGAGCAGAATTACGCTTGCCCAGTAAAATGAGAAAGTTTGGAATGATTCCAATGGCGGTGTGAGAAATTTCCAAATGAGGATAGCCACAATGGCGTAGAATATATTCCACGGCAGAAAATAACCGGGGAAACCAAATAACCACTTCACAAGGACACCTGGGTTTGGTGGCCAATTGAACGCCGGACCATAGGTTATGGGTTTCGCTGGTTCCCAAAAACCACGGGAGTTTTCTTTGCCAAATCGAGAGTCATCCATCACCGAGTCCTCTTTGCTCATCATTGACGACAATCGCATGGGGTGCGTCGGGAATCAACTTCGTCGGACGACCTCCATTAGGCAAACTGTTTAGGCAAGTTGGTAAAGCTACGATGTCTGCTACGAGTCAAACTTGACGGTTCTGGGATGTCAGTTCCATGTCCGGTCACCGGGCCATTCCAGACGTGGCAATTCTGTGCTGATGGTTTCCAACCAGACGTGTTTCAAGCACCCAAACTGGAGCAACGAATCATGCGGTATGAACTCAGTGACCATGAGTGGGTCGTCATCAAGCCGATGCTTCCGGGCAAGCCACGCGGCGTTCCGCGTGTGAACGACGGGCGGGCGTCTGGGACCGGATCATGGAGGCGCTGGCGGCCGCTCACGATGCTGCGGTGCAGACGCATCGCCAGGCGCTATGACAAACTCGCGGCAAACTACCTTGCCTTCATCAAGCTGGCATCAATCCGAATTTGGCTACGCGCTTATGAGTCCACGCCCTAACACTACTTTGGCAGAATTATTGACAGCTTAGCGTTTTGGG
>JBAVOA010000362.1:0-5735 GCA_049691635.1 Aestuariivirga sp.
TGGCGATGTCATCGGCGATCTTGCGGGCTGATGCCATGTCGTGGGTGATGGAAATGGTGGTGGCGCCGAGGCGCTTCACGCAATCGACGATCAGCTTGTTGATGATGTCGGCCATGATGGGATCAAGGCCGGTGGTGGGCTCATCGAAGAAAATGATCTCGGGATCGGCGGCGATGGCGCGGGCGAGGCCAACGCGCTTTTGCATGCCGCCGGAAAGCTCCGCCGGGTAGAGCTTGCCCACGTCGGCTGAGAGGCCCACCTGGCTGAGTTTCTCGATGGCAATGTCCTTGGCCTTGGCGCGCGGCACGTTGCGGCCATGGGTGAGGCCAAAGGCGACATTTTCCCAGACGGGCAGGGAGTCAAACAATGCGCCGCCCTGAAACAGCATGCCGAAGCGGCGCAGGTATTCATCACGCGCCGGGCCTTTCAGGCCGGTGACTTCCTCGCCACCCACCTGGATGGAGCCGGAATCGGC
The DNA here is from genome assembly GCA_049691635.1 of Aestuariivirga sp. Lineage (GTDB taxonomy): Bacteria > Pseudomonadota > Alphaproteobacteria > Rhizobiales > Aestuariivirgaceae > Aestuariivirga. Next base: position 476 of record JBAVOA010000362.1, read on the forward strand.
GCGGAGGATTCCCAAGATGCATTTCAGCATGACGGATTTGCCCGTGCCGGAGCCGCCGATGACCACGAGGGAATGGCCCTTCGGTACGGCGAGCGTGATGCCGTTCAGCACATGCTTGGGGCCGAAGCTCTTGTGGACATCCTGCAGGACAATGTGACCTTCAGCCATCGCTCACTCCGTAAACAGCAAATTGGTGAGGGCGAAGTTGGCGGCGAGAATGAGGATGGCGGCGGAGACGACGGCATTGGTGGTGGCGCGGCCCACGCCCTGCGCGCCGCCCTTGGAATTGAAGCCGTGGTAGCAGCCCATGACGGCGATGATGAAGCCGAAGACGGCGGCCTTGATCAATCCTGAAGTCACGTCATCGAAGTGGAGGAAATCGGCGGTGTTCTTGATATAGGCATAGGAGTTGAAGCCGAGGGAGTGGGTGCCGATGATGTAGCCGCCCATGATGCCGATGGTATCGCCGATGGCCACCAGGATGGGCAGGGTGACGACTGCTGCAACAAGCCTTGGCCCCACGAGATATTTGAAGGGATTGGTGGAGAGGGTAACCAGCGCATCAATCTGTTCGGTGACGCGCATGGTGCCGAGTTCGGCGGCAATCGATGCCCCGACGCGGCCTGCCACCATGAGGCCCGCCAGCACAGGGCCGAGTTCACGGGTGATGCCCAGCGCCACGATGGAAGCGACAAGTCCCTCCGCATTGAAGCGCGAGGAGCCGAGATAGATCTGGAGCGCCAAGGCGCCGCCGGTGAAAAATGCGGTGAGGCCGACAACGGGCAGGGAATTATAGCCGATGCGCCACATCTGCTCGAGCACCTGGCGGCCATAGTAAGTTGGCGACAGGCCCTGGGCGAGGCCGTCCTTCAGAAAGAGGGCGACGCGGCCAATTTCCGCCAGAAGAGAAAGCACGGCACGGCCAATGGGCTGGAAAGGGTTCAAGCTTGAGGTCCCGAATCAAGATCAGAATAGAGTCTGGCATATCGGCTGCCCAAACGGGTGAGCAATTCATAGGAAATGGTGCCGGCCCAGCCGGCGGCCTCGTCGATGGGGATGTTGGAGCCCAGGATTTCGGCCCGGTCGCCGCGTTTGACCTGGCGGGGGAGGTCGGTCACATCAATGGCCATCATGTCCATCGAAACGCGGCCGATGATGGGGCAGCGCCTGCCATCAAGGAAAACCTGGGAAGGGGTGTTGCTGGTGCCGGAACTTAAGGCGCGCGGAACGCCATCCTTGTAGCCGGCGCCCAGCACCGCAATGCGGGTTTCGCGGGCGGCCTGCCAGGTGGCGCTATAGCCTACGGTTTCACCCACATGGACATTGCGGGTTTGCAGGATGGTGCCTTCGAGGAGGGCCACGGCCTGCATGGGATTTGCCAGCGCGGGCGTCGGGTTTCCGCCATAGATGGCAATGCCGGGGCGCACCAGGTCATGGGCGTAATCCGGGCCCAGAAAAATCCCGGCGGAATTGGCGAGGCTGGCGGGTACGCCGGGGAGTTTCGCGCGCACCGCCCTGAAGGTGTCGCGCTGCTTTATGGTGAGCGGATGAGCGGGTTCTTCGGCGCAGGCCAGGTGGCTCATCAGCAGGCTCACGTTCAGGCCGTCCATCGTTGCCGTCTCGGCCAGCAACGCCGCGTATTCGGCGACCGGGAAACCCAGGCGGTTGATCCCGGTGTCGACATGAATGGCGCAGGGAAGCTTCCGGCCATAGACCCGCCCGAAGGCCGCCCATTCGCGGGCCTCTTCGATGGAGATGAGGGCCGGCAGCAAATTATTCTGGGCATAGAATTCGGCCTGTCCGGGGAACAGGCCATCGAGCACATAAATGGTGGCTTCCGGGAGCACGTGACGCAGCTCTTCGCCTTCCATGGGGCGGGCCACGAAGTAACTGCGGCAGCCCGCTTCCCACAGGGCGCGGCCCACGGGCTCAATGCCCAGGCCATAGGCATTGCCCTTGACCGCGGCGCCGCATTCGGCCGATCCCGCATGGCTGTTGAGAGTGCGCCAGTTCTTCTGGACAGCGCCAAGATCAATGGACAGCACGGCTCCGGCAAGGCTCTTCGGCGTGGCTGGTGAGGTCTGATCCATGGCCCCCGCGCTTTAAGGGGTTTGGGGGGAAGGTGCAAGATTTACGGATATCCGATTAAGCAAGTTAGCTGTACCCCAATTCTCCATGGTCGGGCTTGACCCGACCACCCAGACTTAACAACATGAACTCATGCCCCAGGGTCACGTTTACATTCTTGCGAGTAAGAACGGCACGCTTTGCCGCCATTCAGATTAGAATCCCATCAGACCAGACAGGAATGACGCAATTTTATTCATAATTCCCGAACCCCGTTTGTTGAAGACGCCCCAATATTTTTTTTGTTCAGGTTTACCTTGGATGTCTTCTCCATCATCTTTGGCCGAGCTGACCTCAGGATTAGTTTTTCTTTTATCTATTTTGGAATCCTGACGCTCCCGCATTGAGCTTCCTCCACCAATCATTTGATCTGATAGAAAAAGACCAATCCAAATTGGGAAGGTCTCTATGAAACGTTCTAGAAGCCTGGATGGTCGGGTCAAGCCCGACCATGGAGAGATTGGCGTGTTTTACGAAAACTGTTCCGGCAGGTAGTCGGCGCGGATGAGGTTCTGGAATTTGGTGAGGCTGGCGTCGAACTGCAGCTCGACGATGCCGGTGGGGCCGTGGCGCTGCTTGCCGATGATGACTTCGGCGACGCCGTTCACCTTGTCCATCAGGTCCTGCCATTCCTGGTGTTCGGTGGTGTTGGGGCGGGGTTCCTTGCGGGCCAAATAATATTCCTCGCGGTAGATGAAGAGCACCACGTCGGCGTCCTGTTCGATGGAGCCTGATTCACGCAAGTCGGCCAATTGAGGGCGCTTGTCGTCGCGGTTTTCAACCTGGCGCGAGAGCTGGGAAAGGGCGATGATCGGAACGGCCAGTTCCTTGGCCAAGGCTTTCAGGCCCACGGTGATTTCGGAGACTTCCTGGACGCGGCCTTCGGCTGCCTTGCGGGCCGAACCGCCGAGGAGCTGAAGATAATCCACCACGACGAGGCCGAGGCCGCGCTGGCGTTTCAACCTGCGGGCGCGGGCAGCGACCTGGGCGATGGTGAGACCGCCGGTGGCATCAATATACATGGGCAATGATTGCAGCTCGCGGCTCACTTCCACGATGCGGTGGAATTCATCCTCGGTGATCTTGCCGCGGCGGATGCGCTCGGAGGAAATGCCCGATTGCTCGGCGATGATGCGGGTGGCCAATTGTTCGCTGGACATTTCAAGCGAGAAGAAGGCGACAACGCCGCCATCGGTGACCTTCACGCTGCCATCGGTCTGGTGTTCGGCCTTGTAGGCCTTGGCGACATTATAGGCGATGTTGGTGGCCAGCGCCGTCTTGCCCATGGCGGGGCGGCCGGCGAGGATGATGAGATCGGAAGCCTGGAGGCCGCCCATCTTTTCGTCGAGATCCTTGAGGCCCGCCGAAATGCCGGAGAGGCCGCCGTCCCGCTGGTAGGCGCCAGCCGCCATGTCGATGGCATCGGTCAGGGCGCGGGCGAAGGGATGGAAGCCCTGGCCGTATTTTCCGGTTTCGGCGAGGCCGTAGAGGGTTTGTTCGGCGCGCTCGATGAGATCGCGGGAGGTTTCTTCCACGGGCGTATCGAAGGCTTCGTTCACAATGTCGGTGCCGATGCCGATGAGCTTGCGGCGCTGGGCCAGCTCATAAATCGTGCGGCCATATTCTTCGGCATTGATGATGGTGGTGGCAGAGGCAGCCAGGCGGCCGAGATAGGCGGGGCCGCCGATTTCCTTCATGGTGGCGTCGCTGTCGAAATAGGTTTTCAGCGTGATGGGCGAGGCGAGCTTGCCGATGCGGATGAGGGTCGAGGCCGCCTCATAGATGCGGGCGTGGATGGCTTCGGAGAAATGATCGGGCAGGAGGAAGGACGAGACGCGGTCGCAAGCCTCGTTGTTCACCAGGATGGCGCCGAGAAGCGCCTGTTCCGCCTCAAGGTTGTGGGGCGGGGTGCGGAAGGTATCGTCTGGTCCGTCGTTGTCGACGGATCGGAGGTTGGGTTGAGTGGCCATGATAAAACGCTAGCAAGATTGATGGGGTCAAAAATGAGTCGATTTAGAATTATAAGCGCTAATCGGAAGTCTGTGCATAACCTAACTTGACTCTCCGTCAGGAAGTCTGGGTGGTCGGGTCGAGCCCGACCATGGAGCGTAGAGGAAATAAAAAGGGCCACCGTTTCTGGTGGCCCAATCGTGAATGATGCCAGCAGCTTATGGTGCAGGTGCCGCGATTTCCTCAGGAATGGCGGCTTCCTCGTCGAAGAGGGCTTCGGCTGCGGCGCGGATTTCGGCGCGGTCGGAGACGGGGCCGGCAAGATTTTCACCGCGCTGCTGGGCGGCGGCCTCATCGGCCGAGCGGGCAACGTTGATGGTGATCTTCACTTCCACTTCCGGGTGCGGTGCAACCGTTACGGTATACATGCCGATGGTCTTGATCGGCGTATCGAGCAACACGTGGCTGCGTTCAACGGCCACGCCCGAAGTGGAGGCCGCTTCGGCGATGTCACGGGGCGAAACGGAGCCGTAGAGCTGGCCCGATTCACCGGCCTGGCGGACGATGACAAAGGACTTGCCATCCAACCCTTGCGCCTCGGCCTGGGCGCCTTTACGGCGCTCGGCATTTTTTGCTTCCAGCACAGCGCGCTGGGTTTCGAACTTTGCCCGATTGGCTTCGGTGGCGCGGAGCGCCTTGCCACGGCGGAGCAGGAAGTTACGGGCGAAGCCGTCCTTTACCTTTACGACCTGGCCCAAGCTGCCCAGCTTGGCGACGCGCTCAAGAAGAATGATTTCCATGATTCAATTCTCCTATTGCAGAACGTAGGGAAGAAGGCCCAGGAAGCGGGCGCGCTTGATGGCCTGGGCGAGCTTGCGCTGCTTCTTGGCCGAGACGGCCGAGATGCGGCTTGGCACGATCTTGCCACGCTCGGAAATGTAGCGCTGAAGCAGGCGCACATCCTTGTAATCGATCTTGGGTGCGCCTTCACCGGTGAAGGGACAGCTTTTCCTGCGCCGGAAAAAAGGACGGCGGGCTGCTTGTTCCATAGCCATCAGAGGGCCTCCACTGCATCGTTGCGTTCTTCACGGGGACGGCCACGGCCGCCGCCGGCACCACCGCGGCCACCGAAGCCGCCGCCGCCGCCAAATCCGCCACCGCCGCCGAAGCCGCGGTCATCGCC
>JBAVOA010000363.1:0-2214 GCA_049691635.1 Aestuariivirga sp.
GTTTAACCGCCCGCTCATTCATCAGATGGGTTCATTCAAGGAGACTACAATGCGCAAATCCCTCATTCTCGCCGCTTCACTCGGTACCATGCTTCTGTCGACGACGGCGTTTGCCGCGACGATGAACACAACCGGCGTCGTCAAGTCTATTCTGTGGAAACATCACGCAATTACCCTGTCGAATGGCCATACCTATGACCTGCCGGCCCACTTTGCGATGAAAAGCCTCAAGAAGGGCGAGAAGGTCACCGTCACCTATTTGGTCAAGCACAAGCACTTCTATGCGACATCCGTGAAGGCTGGTTAGTTCCTTCCCAGTTACGGCCTTCTGAACCCGCCTTGGTTTCCTCCCAGGCGGGTTCTCCGTTAGCGCGGATAGGGAAGTTTCAGGCATCCGATTCGACGATGGACAAAAACCATATTCATGCGTCTCAAAATCAAGCGGGGAGGTCGACGGCAATCCGCAGGATCGAGACCTGGGCGCGGCGTTCAATCTTCACCTTCACCGCCTCAGGCTTGACCAGCATGTGCCGCGCGATGGCATCAATGATGTCTTCCTTGAGCGCCCCCATCTTGTTTGAATTGCGCGGTGAACTGCGTTCGTGGGAGAGAAGCACCTGCAAGCGCTCGCGGGCAACGGGCGCTGTACCCGGCAGCGTTTCCCGGCGCTTGAAGAGGCCAAAAAAATTCATGCCGCCCTCCCGCCGAAGATCCGGCCCAGCAGGTTGAAGCGCTCATGGGGCACATTGATCGCAAGGTTATCACCGAGAAGCCTGCGGGCGGCGTCGTTGTAGGCGCGCGCCGGTGCCGAAAGAGGATTGGCCAAAGTGACTGGCTGGCCGAGGTTTGAGGCGCGCAAAACCTGTTCACTTTCCGGAATGATACCGAGCAGCGGCACCGAAAGGATGTCGAGAACGTCGTCGGTCTTCAACATCTCTCCGCGCCCGGCGCGCGCCTGGTCATAGCGGGTGATGAGGAGGTGCTTGTCCACCCGTTCGCCCCGTGCGGCCTTTTCCGTCTTTGAATCCAGCAGCCCGATGATGCGATCGGAGTCGCGCACCGAGGAGACTTCCGGATTGGTGATGATGATCGCCGCATCGGCATGGCGCATGGCGAGGATGGCACCGCGCTCGATGCCGGCAGGACTGTCACAAATCACCCAATCAAACTGGGCGCGCAGTTCCTTGATGACGCGGGCCAGGCCTTTTTCGCTGAGCGCATCCTTATCGCGGGTTTGCGAGGCTGGCAGCAGCGCCAGGTTTTCCAGGCGCTTGTCGCGGATGAGGGCTTGGCTCAATTTAGCATTACCCTGGGCGACATTGATGAGATCATAGACCACGCGGCGCTCGGCGCCCATGACAAGATCGAGGTTGCGCAGTCCCACGTCGAAATCGACGACAACCACCTTCTGGCCATTCAGTGCGAGAGCCGCACCCAGTGCTGCTGTGGATGTGGTTTTGCCGACACCTCCCTTACCGGACGTTACGACGAGGACTTTAGCCATACACATTACTCCTGACATTTTTTTCAAACCATTTGTTCGATGTTCATGACGTTGCGATCCAGCCGCGCCTGCACCGCAGAGCCGCGCAAGGCGAGATCAAAATCGTCAGCCGTCTTGTAGAGGCCGTCGATCACCATGATCTCGGCATCAAACCTGCTGCAGAAAATACGCGCATTGGTATTGCCGTTGGTGCCGGCAAAAGCCCGGCCGCGCAGGCTGCCATAGACATGGATGGAACCGCCGGCGATAATTTCCGCGCCCGAGGCCACGGACCCTACAACGATGACATCACCATGGGGATAGATGATTGACTGGCCGGAACGCACCGGCTCGTTGATCAACAAGGCCGCACAAGGCGAACCAATCGAGGAATCTGGTTCCCAAGCCGCTGCGGTCGGAGGGGTTGGCCGGGATGGCTTGTTCTCGTCCCTTGGCTCGAACATGCCTGCCGCCTGAACCTTCCCTGGCAACGGTGCCAGGCGTTCGGGCAGCCAGTCAGCGGGAACACCCTCAACGGCGATGAGCCGCAGGCTGCGTTCCTCAATGAAGGCAATGATCTCGGTGGTCTCGGCCTTGGTCGGCGCGACACTGGTGAGATCGAGCACCAAAGGCCGGTTTACAAAGAAGCTCAGGGAGCTTTCCACCCGGCGATCCAGCTCTTCGAGCCAGTCCACGAAGGGCAGTTCCGGGGCCAGGACAAAGGCCAGATA